>NZ_JBANEM010000008.1:0-246058 GCF_040187805.1 Comamonas sp. wu1-DMT | reverse complement strand
CACGATGTCGGCATGTTCTTCGTGCGAATGCTCGGCCGCCGATGCAGACTGGTACATCAGGGTGATCAATGCGCAGCGGGAAATCAGCTCGCCCAGCAGCTGAGCCAGCACCTCGTTGCCCATGAGCTCGGCCATGCGCACGTGGAAGTCGCCCAGCAGCTCGGTGCGCTGGCCCACGTCATTGGCTTCCATGGCCTTCTTCTCGGCAGCCACATGCTGCTTGAGGGCGCGAATCTTGGCGGCGCTGCTTTGTTTGACAAAGCTGCGCACCATCTCGGCCTCGAGCATGCGGCGCACGGCAAACACCTGACGTGCCTCGTCCACCGAAGGCGTGGCCACAAAGGCGCCGCGGGCGGCTCGAGCCGGATGAGACGGTTTTGCGAAAGCTGGAACAGGGCCTGGCGCACCAGAGTGCGGGAAACTCCAAAGTGGTCGGCCAGCTTTTGCTCGGCCAGCTTGGTGCCGGGCATCAGGCGATGCTCGACGATGGCCTTGGTCAGGCTTTCGACAATGAAACTGGTGGTGGAAGTTTCCATAAATCCATCATAGCGGTTGAAGACAAGTTTTGTATACAGTTTCTGTTCACCAAACATGGTGTTTGTATCGATGTTCAGGCGCAGAAAGCTGTGCGCAAGCGCGCAAACCCAATGGGAGCAAGGGCTTGCAACATTGGTATTGCAAAGATCAGCAGTGTTGTGACTGGGGGCCCTCTGTCAGGGAAAAAAGCCCGAATGCACAATGCGCAGCTATGCAAGCACAGAATACATCCTCGCGCGCGCAGGCCGCGGCAACGCCTGTTCCCCAGCAAGACCCGGCTGGCTTTCTGCGTCATCTGTATGACGTGGCGGTGCGCAATGCCCTGCCCATCGAGGGTCTGGCGCGTCATCTGCCCAAGCCGCCCAAGGGCCGCACGCTGGTGCTGGGCGCCGGCAAGGCCGGTGGCTCCATGGCGCAGGCGCTGGAAGCTCTGTGGCCGCAGGATGCGCCACTGTCGGGCCTGGTGGTGACGCGCTATGCACATATTCCCCCACGCCCCGAAGGGCTGGCCCAGCGCCTGGAGGTGGTGGAAGCCGCCCACCCCGTGCCGGACGCGGCCGGTCTGGCTGCGGCCGAGCGCATCCTGGCGCTGACCGAGGGTCTGACGGCCGACGATCTGGTGATCTGCCTCATCTCCGGCGGCGGCTCCTCCCTGCTGACGCTTCCCGCCGAAGGCATCGACCTGGCCGAGAAGCAGCGCATCAACAAGGCGCTGCTGGAGAGCGGCGCGGCGATTGGCGAGATGAACTGCGTGCGCAAGCACCTCTCGCGCATCAAGGGCGGTCGTCTGGCAGCCGCCTGCCATCCCGCCAAGGTGGTGACGCTGACCATCAGCGATGTGCCCGGCGACGATCCTTCGGTGATCGCCAGCGGACCGACGGTGCCGGACGCGTCGACCTGTGCCGACGCACTGGCCATCCTGGATCGCTACCAGATCGGCATTCCCGAGTCCGTGCGCGCTGCGCTGCAAGCCGGCGAGCTGGAGACGCCCAAGCCCGGCGATGCCCGCTTCGAAGGCCATGAGGTGCATCTGATTGCAACGCCCCAGCAGTCGCTGGAAGCGGCGGCGGCCGCCGCACGCGCGGCCGGCATTGCCGTGCATGTGCTGTCCGACGAGATGGAGGGCGAGTCGCGCGAGGTGGGCAAGGTCCATGCGGCGCTGGCGCGTGCCGTGGCCAGGCATGACCAGCCTTTTGCCAGGCCCTGCGTGATTCTCTCGGGGGGCGAAACCACGGTGACCATCCGCCCGCGCCAACCCGGTGCCGCCAAGGGGCGCGGCGGCCGTGCCGGCGAGTTCTGCCTGGGTCTGGCCCAGGCCTTGCAGGGTCAGGAAAAGGTCTGGGCGCTGGCCGCCGATACCGACGGCATCGACGGTGTCGAGGACAACGCGGGAGCTCGTGTCTCGCCCTGCACGCTCAGGCGCGCGGCAGAGCTGAGCCTGCGCATCAGCGATCACCTGGACCGCAACGATGCCTATGGCTACTTTGAAGCGCTGGGCGACCTGGTCATAACCGGCCCCACCCACACCAATGTGAACGACTTCCGCGCAATTCTGATTCTTTGAAACCATCAAATTGAATAGCTGCTTGCGCAGGCTATTCAAAGGTTTCAAATAGAAAAATATCTGCAGCTACCGCTCATAAAGCGGTAGATGCTATTTTTTATATAGCTGCAGTGTAAAACTGGCGCTACCCATCCCAGTGCTCCGAGCAAGAGCCGCCTCGCGGCGAAGGAGCAGTCCCCCTCCGTTAGCGCGCAGCGCGTACAGAGAGGGGAAGGCGGGGCCGCCTAGGCGCGAAGCGCCTCAGGGGGAGCTAGCCCCCTCTTGGCAGATCCTCCCACCAGGCATCGTCGAATTTGCCCTGCAGAAAGGCTATGAAGGACTGCACCTTCTGCGGCACCAGACGCGGCGAGGGGTAGACGGCGTGGATCTCCTGCTCAGGCAAGCGGCAGGTCTTGAGCACTTCCACCACGCGGCCGTCCTTGAGCGAGTCCTGGGCCACGTAGCGCGGCAGGGCCGCAATGCCCATGTGTGAGCGGGCTGCGGCCAGCAGGGCCGAGAGATTGTTGGAGCGCAGCCGCCCGGTGACGGGAATCGACACCGGCTCGCCGCTGGCATTGCGCAGGCGCCAGATATCGTTGCCCTGCACGCTGCTGTAGATCAGCGTGGAATGCTCCTTGAGGTCCGAGGGGCGGCGCGGCGTGCCGTGCTTGCGCAGATAGGTGTTGGAGGCCACCAGCACCCAGGGGTTGATGCCCAGCATGCGCGCGCCCAGCGAGGAGTCGGCCAGCTTGCCCAGGCGCAGCGCCACGTCGATGCCGTTGGCCACCAGATCGGTGTAGCGGTCCTCGAAGCTCAGATCGACCTGCACCTGCGGGTTGTGCTTCATGAAATCCATGGCCAGCGGAATGAGTACCCGGCGTCCGAAGGCCACCGAGCTGCCGATGCGCAGCTGACCCTGGACCTGGGTCTGGCGTACCTTGACCACGTTCTCCGCCTCGGCCACGTCGCTGACGATGATCTTGCACTTTTCGTAGTACAGCGCGCCGGCTTCGGTCAGGCTCACGCCGCGTGTGTTGCGGTTGAGTAGGCGCACCTTGAGGCGAGCCTCCATGGCCGCGACCTGCTTGGTGACGGTGGGCTGGGTGGTGGCGAATTCCTGGGCGACCTTGGTGAAACTGCCGGTCTCCACCACGCGCACAAACATATGCATCGCATCGAGTCTGTCCATGGGTTCATCTCCTATTTATTCTTGGGTGGAATAAATTTTATGGTCTGCAAGCGGCTTCCGGCAAGCAAGGGTCTTGACTAAAGTTCATTTCAGTTTGAAGGAGACCTCATGGCCAAAATGAAAGCAATCGAAGCCGCAGTCCGCGTGCTCGAAAAAGAAGGTGTTAGCGTTGCATTCGGCGTTCCCGGTGCCGCCATCAATCCGCTGTACGCAGCGCTGAAGGACCACGGTGGCATCGGCCACATTCTGGCCCGTCACGTCGAAGGCGCCAGCCACATGGCCGAAGGCTACACCCGTGCGGTGGCCGGCAATATCGGCGTCTGCATCGGCACCAGCGGCCCTGCCGGCACCGACATGATCACCGGTCTGTACTCGGCCAGCGCCGACTCCATTCCAATCTTGTGCATTACCGGTCAGGCACCTCGCTCGCGTCTGCACAAGGAAGACTTCCAGGCCGTGGACATCGCCTCCATCGCCAAGCCCGTGACCAAGTGGGCCACCACTGTGCTGGAACCTGCCCAGGTGCCACGTGCCTTCCAGCAGGCTTTCCACCTGATGCGTTCCGGCCGCCCCGGCCCCGTGCTGATCGATCTGCCCATCGATGTGCAGCTGGCCGAGATCGAGTTCGATATCGACACCTACGAGCCCCTGCCTGCCTACAAGCCAGCCGCTTCGCGCAAACAGGCCGAGAAGGCCATCGAGATGCTCAACGAATCCGAGCGTCCCCTGCTGGTTTCCGGTGGCGGTGTGATCAACGCCGACGCCTCCGAGCTGATGGTCGAGCTGGCCGAGATCCTGAACGTGCCCGTGATCCCCACCCTGATGGGCTGGGGCACCATCCCCGACGATCACCCCCTGATGGTCGGCATGTGCGGTCTGCAGACCAGCCACCGCTACGGCAACGCCAACATGCTGGCTTCGGACTTCGTGTTCGGCATCGGCAACCGCTGGGCCAACCGCCACACCGGCTCGGTCGAGGTCTACACCAAGGGCCGCAAGTTCATCCACGTGGACATCGAGCCCACGCAGATCGGCCGCGTGTTCGCGCCCGACTACGGCATCGTCTCCGACGCCAAGGCGGCTCTGGAGCAATTCGTTGCCGTCGCCAAGGAGTGGAAGGCTGCCGGCAAGCTCAAGTGCCGCAAGACCTGGGTGGCCGAGTGCCAGGGTCGCAAGAACAGCGTCGAGTACCTGCGCAAGACCAACTTCGACAACGTGCCGATGAAGCCCCAGCGCGTCTACCAGTGCATGAACCGCACCCTGGACCGCGACACCACCTATGTGTCCACCATCGGTCTGTCGCAGATCGCCGGTGCCCAGTTCCTGCACGTGTACAAGCCCCGCAACTGGATCAACTGCGGCCAGGCCGGTCCTCTGGGCTGGACCACTCCCGCCGCCCTGGGCGTGCGCGTGGCCGACCCCCAGCGCAAGATCGTGGCCCTGTCCGGCGACTACGATTTCCAGTTCATGATCGAAGAGCTGGCCGTGGGCGCGCAGTTCAAGCTGCCCTATGTTCACGTGCTGGTGAACAACAGCTATCTGGGTCTGATCCGTCAGGCACAGCGCGCTTTCTCGATCGACTATTGCGTGCAATTGGCGTTCGACAATATCAACATGGATGAGGGTGATGCGACCCGTGGCTACGGTGTTGACCATGTTAAGGTCGTTGAAGGCCTGGGTTGCAAGGCGATCCGCGTTCATCGCGCCGAAGACTTTGCCCCCGCCATGCAGCAGGCCGAAGCCTGGATGGCCGAGCACAAGACCCCTGTGGTGATCGAGTGCATCCTGGAGCGTGTGACCAACATCTCCATGGGCGCCGAAATCGACAACGTGGTCGAGTTCGAAGACCTGGCGACCGAAAAGGCCGACGCGCCCAGCGCACTGGCCCTGCTGGACTGATAGGAAAACTCCCCCTGAGCGGCTCCGCCGCTTCCCCCTCTCTCTGCGCGGGAGGGGGCGACGCCTTCGCTGGGGGGGGGCGCGGCCGGCTTAGGCCCTTGCTTGGCGTCTAGCGCCTGCAACTATTAACGATTACCGGAGACTTTTATCATGCCCCGTTTTGCAGCCAACCTGAGCATGTTGTTCACCGAGGTGCCTTTCCTCGAGCGTTTTGAGCGTGCCGCAAACGCAGGCTTTGAAGCCGTGGAGTTTCTCTTCCCCTACGCCCATACCGTGGAAGAGATCAAGGAGCGCCTCGACGCCACCGGCCTGAAGATTGTTCTGCACAACCTGCCCGCCGGCGACTGGGACGCGGGCGAGCGCGGCATTGCCTGCGACCCCAAGCGCGTGGATGAGTTCCGCGCCGGCGTGGCCAAGGCCGTGACCTATGCCCACGCCCTGGGTGTGCCCCAGCTCAACTGCCTGGCCGGCAAGGTTCCTGCCGGTGTTGACGCTGCCGTGGTGCGCCGCACTTTCGTGGAAAACCTGCGTTTTGCTGCCGCCGCCCTGAGCGCCGCCAACATCCGCCTGCTGATCGAGCCCATCAACCCCTTCGATATCCCCGGCTTCTACCTGAACCGCACGGACGATGCCCTGTCCATCCTGGACGAAGTGGGTGCGCCCAACGCCTTTGTGCAGTACGACATCTACCACGCCCAGCGCGTGGAAGGCGAGCTGGCTGCCACCATGCAAAAGCAGCTGGGCCGCATCGGTCACATCCAGCTGGCCGACAACCCCGGTCGCAACGAACCCGGCACCGGCGAGATCAACTACCCCTTCCTGTTCGCACACCTGGATCGCATCGGCTACGACGGCTGGATCGGTTGCGAATACAAGCCCGCCAACGGCACCGAGTCCGGCCTGGGCTGGCTGCAGAAGATCGGCGGCTGGAACAAGGTCGCAGTGGCTGCCTGAATGGATGAAAAGGCCTGTGGCGCCTGCTCGCAAAGCGCCATCGGCCATCGAATTTGAGTATCAAGAAAACTGAGGAGTACAACCATGAACGCATCGTCTCTCAAGCTGGGCTTTATCGGTCTGGGCATCATGGGCGCGCCCATGTGCGGCCACCTGATTGCGGCCGGCCACCAGCTGTTCGTCAACACCGTGGGCAAGGTGCCTGCCAACATCGCAGAAACCAGCGCCACCCAGTGCACCACTGCTCGCGGTGTGGCCGAGCGTGCCGACATCATCTTCATCATGGTGCCCGACACTCCCGACGTGGAGAAGGTGCTGTTCGGTGAAGACGGCGTGGCAGCCGGTCTGAAGGGCAGCTCCGGCAAGATCGTGGTCGACATGTCCTCCATCTCGCCCGTGGCCACCAAGGACTTCGCCAAGCGCATCGAAGCCGCTGGTGCCCAGTATCTGGACGCTCCCGTCTCCGGCGGCGAAGTCGGCGCCAAGAACGGCACCCTGTCCATCATGGTCGGCGGCCCCGATGCAGCCTTCGAGCGCGTCAAGCCCCTGTTCGACAAGATGGGCAAGAACATCACCCTGGTGGGCGGCAACGGCGACGGCCAGACCGCCAAGGTGGCCAACCAGATCATCGTGGCGCTGAACATCGAAGCCGTGGCCGAAGCCCTGCTGTTTGCATCGCGCGCCGGTGCCGATCCAGCACGTGTGCGTGAAGCCCTGCTGGGCGGTTTTGCCTCTTCCAAGATCCTGGAAGTGCATGCCGAACGCATGATCAAGCGCACCTTCGACCCTGGCTTCCGCATTGCCCTGCACCAGAAGGACCTGAACCTGGCCCTGTCCAGCGCTCGTCAGCTGGGCGTGTCCCTGCCCAACACCGCTCAGGCACAAGAGCTGTTCAACAGCTGCGTGGCCCACGGCGGCGCTGCCTGGGATCACTCGGGCATGGTGCGTGCCCTGGAAATCCAGGCCAACTTCGAAATCGGTCAGAAGGCTGAATAAAGAGAGGTGGGGAGGGCGGCCACTGGCCACGCGTACGGCCAGCAGCCGCCTCAAGTGAAAGCCGCGCTCGGGGGAGCGCGGCTTTTTTTTGTTCAGCGTCAGTACCCCATGGTCTTTCCGTCGGGGTTGCGCGGATCCGAAGCGCCGCGCAGCAGGCCGTCTCGGATCTCGATGGTCTGAGTGCGGCCCATGGATGCCTTCAGTGCCACCTTGTGGCCCCATTGCCTGAGCAGGGCCAGCGTATCGGGGCTGAAGCCTTTTTCAACGCGCAACTCGTCTGGCGTCCACTGGTGATGAAAGCGCGGCGTGGCCGCAGCCTCGGCCGGGTTCATGCCGAAGTCGATGTGATTGACGACCTGCTGCAGCACCGTGGTGATGATGCGCGCTCCTCCCGGGCTGCCGGTGACGAGAACCGGCTTGCCGTCCTTGAGTACCAGGGTCGGTGTCATGGATGACAGCGGCCGCTTGCCGGCCTGCACGGCATTCGCGTCGCCGCCCACCAGACCATAGGCATTGGCCACGCCGGGCTTGGCCGAGAAGTCATCCATCTCGTTGTTGAGCAAAATCCCCGTGCCCCTGGCGACGATGCCGCTGCCGAAATTGGTGTTCAGCGTGTAGGTCACGGCCACCGCGTTGCCGGCCTTGTCCACCACGGAGTAATGGGTGGTCTGGTCGCTTTCATAAGGCTGGGGCCTGCCGGGCCGGATGTCCTTGCCGGGCCTGGCCTGCTGGGGTTTGATGCTTGCGGCCAGCTCGCTGGCATAGCTCTTGGAGATCAGCCCCTTGAGCGGAATCTTCACGAAGTCCGGGTCGCCCAGATACTCGGAGCGGTCGGCATAGGCGAGCTTCATGGCCTCGGTCATGTAGTGCACGCTTTGCGCGCTGTCGGCACCCCATTGATTCATGGGCCAGCGCTCCATCATGTTCAGGATCTGAATCAGGTGCGCGCCGCCCGAAGAGGGCGGAGGCATGGTCACGATCTGGTAGCCGCGATAGCTGCCGCGCACGGGCTCGCGCTCGGCCACCTTGTAGTCGCGCAGGTCTTGCAGGCTAAGGGCATTGGCGTGCGGCGCCATCTCCGCCACGATCTTCTGCGCGATCGCGCCCTCGTAGAAGGCCTTGGCACCTTGCTGGCTGATCAGGCGCAGGGACTGCGCCAGATCCTTTTGCACCAGCCTCTCGCCGCTTTGCAGCGGAGCGCCGTTCCTCCAGAAAACGGCCTGGGTGGCGGGCCAGCGGCCCATATTCTTTTTTTCCTGCTCCAGGGTCTTGGCCAGGGTGACGCTGACGGGATAGCCCTTGTCCGCCAGCGCAATCGCGGGAGCCATGACCCTGGCCAGCGGCATGCTGCCCCAGCGCGAGAGCGCGTGCGTCATGCCGGCCACGGTGCCGGGCACGCCTACGGCGTAATGGGTGTAGAGCGATTTGCCGTCGATGACCTTGCCGGCGGCATCCAGATACATATTGCGTGACGCGCCCCTGGGTGCCACTTCGCGGAAGTCCAGTGCAATGTCCTTGCCGCTCCGCGCGTCGTGCACCATCATGAAGCCGCCGCCGCCGATATTGCCGGCATTGGGCAAGGCCACGGCCAGCGCAAAGCCTACGGCCACGGCGGCATCGACGGCATTGCCGCCCGCCTTGAGAATATCCACGCCGATCTGCGTGGCCAGCTCCTGCTCCGAGGCCACCATGCCGTTCTTGGCGATGACGGGGTGAAAGACATCCAGCTCGAAGTCATAGGCAGCAGCGGCTGCTTGGGCGGCGGCGGTCTGGGTGACGGCAGGCGCTGCAGCCTGAGCGGTGGCATCGTGACCGATGGCCGCGCGTTCGTTGCGGGCGGGCTCTAGCGTGGCCGTGCTGCTGCAGGCGCTCAGGCCGGCCAGAGCGATGAGCAGGCTGGCTGCCAGGGCGGTGGTGCGCAATTGCATGCGTTGTCTCCTGTTCGCTTGATGAATCGGGCCAGTGTATAGAGGCTGAAAAGAAGCCAACCGGGCAGTGCTGGCTATGTGCCTGAAAGTCAAGGCAGAAAAGCCTTTGATGGAGTACAGAAACTGTATACACTTTAGCGATCAAAGCGCTGCGCTCACGCGCGCGCAGGCTTTGTGATGGCATAGATGTTTCAGGGCTTACGCAAACAGGAATGCAACAACGGCCTGCCTTCTGAGGGGTAGGCCTGCCTGAACCCGTTTTGCGTAAGTCGTGTGTTTGATACAACCAAGGGCAGTGGCAAACTGCCTGTGAGGAGATTTCCATGGGCCTGAGCACCCACGTTCTCGACACCATGAATGGCTGCCCCGCCGCAGGCATGGCTGTCGAGCTGTTTTCCACTGAAGGCGACAAGGCCACGCTGATCAAGAGCCTGGTGCTCAATCATGACGGCCGCACCGATGCGCCGCTGTTCGACAACAACACGCTCAAGGTCGGCACCTACCGCCTGACCTTTGACGTTGCGGCCTACTTCAAGGCCCGTGGCGTGCAACTGCCCGAGCCCAGCTTTCTGAACAAGGTGAGCCTGGACTTCGGCGTGGCCAATGTGGAGCAGCACTACCACGTGCCTTTGCTGGTCAGCCCCTGGAGCTACTCCACCTATCGCGGCTCCTGAGCGGGACGTGAGTCTCTCGAAGCGGGAGACATGGCAAAAACAAGAGCGGCTTGCGCACGTCATTTCAAGGTTTCAGCATTAAAAGGCATTGAAACCAAGATATGACAGGCGCAAGCCGCTCTTGTTTTTAAGGACTTATTTGCCCTTGGAATAAGCCATGGCCACGACCAGGGCACTCACGAAATAAAAGGCCTGCAGCTCCAGCGCCCAGCCGCCGGTGTTGTTGAGCATCAGAATCTGCCGGGTGTGCATCAGCGCAAATGCCACCACCATATTCACCGCAATCACCAGTGCGGCGGGTACCACCCACAGGCCCACCAGCAACAGCAAGGGCGCGACCACTTCGCCCAGATAGACGGCATAGGCGAGAAATCCCGGTGCACCCAGACTCTCGATCTTCGCCTCTATGCTGCCTATGCCATAACGAATCTTGGCCCAGCCGTGCAGCAGCATGAGCAGGGCCAGGGTGACACGCAGCACAACCAGAGCTGCCTTGGGGTGGTGAAAGTAATTCCAGAACTTCATGAATTTCCTGTCGTCCGCGCGATGCTTATATCAACAATGCTAGCGCCTGTTTCAGACAATTCGTCTGATTGCCTATGGATGAGGCCAAGTGTTGTCTTGTGTTCATGTTGTAGGTCTTTTTCGACAACTGCTCTTGCCTTCTGTAGGCCAATGGCGCAAGCTGTAACCGCTGAGTTTTATCGGCAACGCTGCGCACTAGCATCGTGCCAACCCTGTTTCTGACAGCTTTGCATCGGGGGGATGTGCAAAAGCGACCCAATGTCGGACTGCAGGACCTTCTACCTCTGAAATGTGTCTACACATTCATCCCATGAAAGGATATAGGTATGCGTCAAATTTCTCTGCGTTCTGTTGCGATGGCTGCTGCACTGGCTGCCGGTGCCTTGACCATGACGGCCTGCACCACGACCAAGCCTGACACGGCATCGGCTCCCCGTGCCGATTCCACAACGGTCAATACCCGTGCCAATGCAGCTCTGGAGCGCCTGTACCAGACAGCACCAGGATCCAAGGAAATGGTGCAACGCGCCAAGGGTGTGCTGATCTTCCCGTCGGTGATTGGCGGCAGCTTTGTGGTCGGGGTGGAGCATGGCCGCGGCGTGCTGCGCGTGGGCGGTCACAACCGTGGCTTCTACAGCACGACAGCGGCCTCTATCGGATGGCAAGCTGGTGGTCAGTCCAAGGCTGTGATCTATGTGTTCAACACACAGGAAGCACTGGACAAGTTCCTCAAGAGCGACGGCTGGTCCGTGGGGGCTGATGCCACCGTGGCAGCAGGCAAGATCGGTGCCAATGGCAGCGTGGACACCACGACCGCCCAGGCTCCGGTCACCAGCTATGTGCTGACCAACGCGGGCCTGGAGGCCGGCGTATCGCTGCAGGGCACGAAGATCACCAAGGTGGTCGAATAAGCCTCGCCTGGCTTGTTGCAACAAAAAACCGGCCTTGGCCGGTTTTTTATTGTCCGATGCAGCGGGCTGCATCGCTGTGCACTTTTACTGGCCCAGCTGACCTTCGGTCAAGGTGTCGAGCTGGAAGCGTCCCGACTTGTCCCACAGCCAGGTGTCGGTATAGGTCACGCTGCGACCCGGGGCCGGGAAGGGGGCGGCGGAGCGCACGGCTCGCTCGATCTCGGCCACCACTTCGGGGGCATGACCTGGCTTGCGCATCCAGTGCAGGTTTTTCACGCGGCCCTGGCCGTCGAGCTGAACCTGCAGCACGCCGATCGCATACAGCATAGGCGGCAGCATGCCCTGGTAGATGCGGCCGGAGTTGCGTTCATACAGATGCTGGGCAGCCTGCTTGCGATAGCCGGGGCTGGCCTTGTCGGCAGGCGTTGTGCCGATGGATGGGCTTTGAGGTGCGATCTGACAGGCGGTCAGCACCGCTGCAACGGCAGCCATCATCCCGGTCCGCAGCCAGTTCAGGGGGCGGCGGGCTGTTGTGGCGCGGGTGGGGTCGTGGGTTTCAGACATGACGTCGAGCGTAGCCGCAAATGGATGGAGGCAGCGGCCTGGGGGGCACAATTCTGACGCCTCCTCGTGAAAAATCTGCAACGACTCGTCAAAACCGGTCCGGATATGCATCCGATTAATGTGCTCATACGCTTGTCTGTCTATTGCGACTCGCAAAATGCATGAACATCGGTCATCAAAGCAATCGGCGTTCAGTCATGTGGAGCGAAACACAGCAAGGAATCTTGAACCGTCTGGCGCAGCAGCCGCTGTGCTGGGTGCAGGTACAGGCCACTCGTGGCTCCGTGCCCCGCGAGGAGGGGGCCTGGATGGCGGTGTTCGCCGATGAGGTGATGGGGACGATCGGCGGCGGTCATCTGGAATGGCAGGCCATTGCCCAGGCGCGCCAGCTGCTGGCGCAGTGGGACGCAGACCCCGCAGCCTTGCGCGAGCATGTCCAGCGGTATGCGCTTGGCCCCAGTCTGGGGCAATGTTGCGGCGGTGCGCTGGAGCTGCACTTTGCATGGTTTGACGCCCGCGATGCTCAACGTCTGCGGGCCTTGATGCCCGAGCCGTCGCAATGTGTGGCCTTGTTCGGCGCGGGCCATGTGGGGCATGCGCTGGTGCGCATTTTGCGCAGCTTGCCGTACCGCGTGGTCTGGGTGGACAGCCGTGATGCAGTCTTTCCCGTGGAGGAGCAGATAGGGGTGCAGTGCGAGCATTCCGATCCGGTGCAGGCCGCGGTGGCAGAGTTGCCGCCGCAGTCGCAGGTGCTCATCATGAGCTTCAGCCATGCCGAAGACCTGGAGGTGGTGGCGCAATGCCTGCTGCGCCAGCGCGAGCGAGGAGATCTGCCTTTTGTGGGGTTGATTGGCAGCAAGACCAAATGGGCCAGTTTCAGCAGCCGCTTGCGCAAGCGAGGGTTCAGCGATGCAGAGTTGGCTCACATCACCTGCCCGATCGGCGTGCCTGGCATTACCGGCAAGGAGCCCGAGGTGATCGCCGTGGCGGTGGCGGCACAGCTTCTGCAGCGCTTGTCTGCGAGCTGATGGTGCAATGAATGCCCTGATCTGGTGCGTGTGGCCGCAAACATGCTGTTACCTGCCCTAAAAATCAGGCCCGATCCTTGCATATCGCTCTTGTGTTAGGGAAATCTCTAGGGTGGTTTATCCCTGATTCGAGAGTTGCGGCAGCAAAAATTGCATACACTTTCGGTCGACAGAATGGTCGCAGCGGTGCCCCGTGTGTAACGTCCGGGAGCGCGGCCTTTTCTTCTGCTCAGAGCGCCCGCAGTGGTGAGCAGGTTGTTCGGCAGCCCCACGCTGCCAAGGTTGAGAGCTATGGAAAGCTACATTCTCGACTGGGCCGGCCTGCTGTTGCGGTGGCTCCACGTCATTACCGCGATCGCCTGGGTCGGTTCCTCCTTCTACTTTGTGTTCCTGGACAGCAGCTTGACGCCGCCCGTGGATGACGACCTGAAGAAGCAGGGCGTTAACGGCGAACTCTGGGCTGTGCACGGTGGCGGTTTCTACCACCCCGTCAAGTTCAATGTGTCTCCTCCCAAGATGCCGGATCACCTGCACTGGTTCTACTGGGAAAGCTACACCACGTGGCTGTCCGGTTTTGCCCTGCTGACGGTCTCCTACCTCTGGAACGCCAACATCTACCTGGTCACTCCCGGCGACCCCAATGCCATGAGCACCGGCGCTGCCGTGGCTTCGGCTCTGGGCTTCCTGGTGGTCTTCTGGCTGCTGTATGACTTCATCTGCCGCACTTTCGGCCAGAAGAAGAATGGCGACGCCACCGTCGGTGCCATGGTTCTGGTTCTGGTGTGTATCGCAGCCTACCTGGCCTGCCACATCTTCCCCGGCCAGGCAGCCTTCTTGCTGATGGGCGCGATGATCGCGACGTCCATGAGCGCCAACGTGTTCTTCTGGATCATCCCTGGTCAGCGCAAGGTGGTGGCTTCGCTCAAGGCTGGTGAGCCTGTGGACCCACGTCACGGCCAACGTGCCAAGCAGCGCAGCGTGCACAACACCTATTTCACGTTGCCCGTGCTGTTCGCCATGCTGTCCAATCACTATGGCTGGCTGTACAGCCACAAGCTGAACTGGCTGGTGCTGATCGGCATGATGTTTGCCGGCGCTGCCATTCGCCAGTTCTTCGTGATGCGCCACGGCTACAAGCTGGGTCGTAACAGCCACCCCTGGCCTTACGCTGCTGTCGGCGTAGCTGCTCTGCTGGCTGTGTTCGTCTGGCTCAAGCCTGCACCTGTGGCAGCAACTGCTCCGGTAGCGGCTGCTCCAGCGGCACCCGCAGCTGGGCAGGCTGCAACTCCCGCTGCCCCTGCAGCTGAAGTCGCAACTCCTGCAGCCGAAGCCGCGTCACCTGCTGCTGCTCCCGCAGCCGCTGGCGGAGAAGGCTTTGCCAAGGTCAATGCGATCTTCCAGCAGCACTGCGTGGTGTGCCACGGCACGGCCATCCAGCAAAAGGCTGTCCGTCTGGACTCCCCCGAAGCGGTGAAATCGCACGCCCAGCAGATCTACCAACAGGTGGTGCAGCTGAAGAAGATGCCTTTTGGCAACCCTGCGGCTCTGTCGGATGACGAACGCAACCTGATCAAGACCTGGTACGAGTCCGGCGCTGCCGTGAACTGACCATCAGCTATTCGGGGCAATTGAAGTCGTAGGCAGCGATCTGGTATCCATGCGGCTTTCTGTGGAGCTAGGTTGCGTCAGCAAAGCCTAGACTCCTTCTCCTCGTAAAAAAGCGCTCCTTGTGAGCGCTTTTTTTTATTGAGATTCAACACTCAAGCTTCGGCGATGCGGTGTTGAACAAGACGACTGCAGCAAATGAAAGTGTGAAGTCTGCCTTGGCCTGAGGACTCAACTGATCCCTGCTAAACGGCTTTCAAGCGTGATCGATAACATGCCGGCGTTTCACCGAAGGTCCGGCGAAACAGGCTGATGTAAGCGCTGATACTGGCATAGCCGAGATCCAGTGCAATGGCTGTAATGCTTATGCCTTCGGCAAGCATCTCAAGTGATCGCAATAGGCGTACGCGCTGGCGCCAGGCAGTGAAGTTAAAGCCTGTCTCGCTGACAAACCTGCGACTGAGAGTGCGCGAGCTGATGGCTCCGAAACTTGCCCAGTCATCGATGTTGCGCTCGTCGGCTGGATTGGCTATCAAAGCTTTGGCGATACGCTGCAGACGCGCATCTGCTGGTATGGGCAGGCCAAACTCCTCAACCGGCAGGCTTCTGATCTCGTCCAGAACCACAGCGCATATATGTGACTGTGCTTGACTCGATTGATCGGAGGCTTGCGACATGGAGCTGGCAATACGCAGCACCGCTTCGCGCAGCAGGCCCGATACCCGGATGATGCAGGGCTGTGCCGGCAAATTGGCGCATGCGGCTTCTGCCACATAGGCGCTCCAGCCATGGTAGGGGCCGAAGGAGCGCCCCGCGTGAGCATGATGGGGAGGAAGCCAAACGGCATGTATGGCCGGCACCACCCAGAGACCGCCATCGACCTGCACCGAGATCAAGCCTTTGATTGAACCAAACAATTGACCGCGTGCATGCTGATGCATCTCGGAAGAGAGTTCACTCTCCAGCATCCGAGTGGCCGCTACAACACTGGGCCCGTCAGGGGAGTCCATATAGGAGCCCAACAGATGCATGAGATCAGGCATGGCGGATTTGAGTTATCTAATGGCCGATAAATTCTACAGCCGCCATATCACCTGGGCCTACGCTTGCAACTTTCCTCAAACACAGGAGTTTCACGTGCCTTCATCAAAAGACTCGGCAGATCAAGGATTGCACAAGAGCAGTCGGTCAGATGCGGTTGATCTGAATCGGCTGTACGCGCGCCCAACGGAGCGAATTCAAAAAGCGGTTCTCGATCATTTGATGGATTTCCACAAGGCGTATTTGGCAAAAGCGACGTTTTTCTGTCTTGCCACGGGAGATGGGAATGGCTTGGATGCATCGCCACGCGGAGGTCCTCCCGGTTTCGTACGGGTACTGGATGCACGCACCTTGGTTTTTGCGGACTGGCCCGGCAACAATCGCATTGCCTCCTTGCGCAATCTTCAGGATGACGACCGGTTGGCGATGCTGTTTCTCTTCCCTGGTCTGGAAACCTTTTTGCGAATCAATGGACGCGGTCGAGTTTCATCCGATGGTGACTTGATGCAAGAGTTGCGAGAAGGGGTCAAGCTGCCAAAAACTGCAATAGTGATTCGGATCGATGAAGTGCTGTTCCACTGTGGACGAGCCATCAATCGCGCCCGGTTGTGGCGCGACGAGAGTCATCTGGACCCCAATCATCTGCCTACAGTCGGAGACGTGATGGCTGGCCTGGCCCAATTGCAGGGTGACGCTCAATTCACATCAGAGCAGATCGTTCACGCAAATGAGCGCTACTCAAGTGCCGTAAGAACCGAGCTTTACTGAGCGCTCACAGCTTCGCTCTATTTCTGCCCATCTCTGCCGCATGCCCTGCGGTTTCGCAGGACTCGAATTACTTGTTGATGCGAGCGCCGATCTTGGGGTCTGGCCTGCTTTCGAGTAGCCCCAGGGCTCCTGCTATCAAGGCTTGAGTTCCCTCAATCAGTTCTGCCTCCATTTCTGCCTCTTGCAGTTGCCAGTCCGCTTCCTCAATCGGCTCCAGACGGGCTGCGGAATACACCGTGTCGGCCGCAGAGATGCAAAAGAAGGTCACGGTGGAGAGCAGCCAGCGTGATTGTTCCTTGGTGATGCCGTAGGCCTGTGCAATATGGGCCTGATGGGCGCTGATCTTCTCCAGCATGGCCGGTGTGGCCGCCAGGCGGCGAATCACGAAGGGCGTGACGCCGGGGTGCGCTTTTACGAACTGTCGTGTGGACGCAGTGAACCCCATAAGGTATTCCTCCAGCCCAATCTGCTGAGGGCTTGTTGCCTGCGGCAACTCCCAGCGCTTGAAGATTTCCTCTGCAATCAGGTGTTTGAGTGCTTCCAGGCTTGGCACATGCTTGTAGAGCGCCATGTGGCTGACGCCCAGTGCAGCGGCAACGCCGACGAACGTAATGCCAGGAAGGCCGATGGAAATTCCGGCGTCTGCAATTTTCTCTCTGGTGATGGAGCGTGGTCTCCCACGAGTCGAGGGCTTGGGTGTGTGGGGCATACGCTGGTTCTCAGTCTCAGGGCGAGATTGTCGGTGATTCACATCACTTGTCGTAGACCTATTGCTTGAATTGTTTTGAATTAGTTTATCATCATGCAACTAATTCTCGTAAAGCTTCTCGTTCGCATCCTTGTGAGAGATAGCCTTCTTCCATATCGAATGTCTACCTCTGAATCGCTTGCAGTTGCTGCCAGACCCGCGCAGCCGATCGCCCGGATATTCGCGCCTGTTCGCGGGCGCTTGATGCTTGCTGGTTTGAGCGCTGCGGTTGGCACCATGTTCACGCTGGTGCCACTGGCGGTCATCGCGCATATCGTCAAGCAAGCCTTGCTCGATGACTTGGGGGGCATATGGGGCAGCATCGCTGTCGGAGTGCTGTGCATGTTCGTGGGCATGGGTTTGGTGATCGTCGCCGAGCTGATCGCGCACCTGGCAGACAACCGCCTCACTTACGATCTGCGCATTGCTGTAATCAAGCGGCTGTCGCAAGTGCCTTTGGGCTGGTTTACTGCCCGCGCCTCAGGGGAGGTCAAGCAGGCACTGCAGGACGATATCGCGACGCTGCACAGTCTGACTGCGCATTTCTATACCGCCGTGGGGCGTGCGGCCGGGGCGATCGTGATTGCAGTGATTTATCTGTTTGTGCTGGATTGGCGCATGGCGATCTTTGCGCTACTGCCATTTCCCGGATTCTCCGTTTTTCTCAAACGCGCAATGAAAGCCAGCAATGCTCACATGCAGGAGTTCGTTGCGCGACTGGGGCGGATCAACAGCGCTACGGTGGAGTTTGCGGGAGGGATTCCGGTCATCAAGGCCTTTGGTGGAGCGAGCCCGGTCCACGCAGGTTACAGAGATGCCGTGGATGGATTTGCCAGTGCCTTTACGGATTTCACCCGCCCGCTGGTGATCTCCATGGCTCGTGCGCATGCATTGATTGCGCCTGTGACCGTCCTCGGTGTGGTGCTGGCTTCTGGCGCTGCGTTTGTTGCCATGGGCTGGATGCAGCCTCTTGATGTATTGCCGTTCGCACTCGTCGCGCCCGGTATTTGTGCGCCGCTTTTGCTTTTGCATACCTTGCTGCATGACCTGCAGGGGGCAACCGGTGCGGCCCAGCGCGTGCTGGCATTGCTGGACACTCCGGTGCTGCCGCAACCGACGCCGGGGCAGCCATCGCATCCTGAAGGCAATGCCGTGCGTTTCGAGCAGGTGGGTTATGCGTATGCGGCAGGGCATCAGGTGCTGTCCGGCATCAGCTTTGACATGCAGCCCGGCACCGTCACGGCCGTGGTCGGCCCTTCGGGTTCCGGAAAATCCACGCTGGCACGTTTGCTGTTGCGGTTTTTCGATCCCGCACAAGGGCGCATCACTCTGGGTGGAGTCGATTTGCGGCAGATCACCAGCACAACCCTGTATCAACGCATTGGCTTTGTGCTGCAGGAAGTGCAGCTGATTCACGCCAGTGTGCGCGAGAACATTGCGCTGGCCCGTCCATCGGCCACTATTGAGGAAATCGAGGCCGCAGCCCGCGCAGCCCACATCCACGATCGCATTCTGGCGTTGCCGCGTGGCTACGACTCCGTGGTGGGCGAGGATGCGCAGCTCTCCGGTGGGGAACGCCAGCGCCTGAGCATTGCCCGGGCAGTGCTGCTGAATCCGCCCATTCTCGTGCTGGATGAAGCTACCGCATCTGCAGATGTGGAAAGCGAAGCCTTCATTCAGGACGCACTTTCTCGCTTTGCACGCGGGCGCACCTTGCTGGTGATTGCACACCGGCTCGACACCATCGTGCATGCGGATCGCATTCTGGTGCTGCGCGATGGAGAGATTGCCGAGCAAGGCAGACATGCGCAACTGCTGGCTGAAGACGGTCTCTATGCGCGGCTGTGGCAGCTTGGTGCTTATGCCAGCCCGATGCCAAAGAGTGAGCTGCCATGCTGAAGACCTTTTTGAAGTTGCTGGGTGATGATGCACGCCTGCTGCACCGCTACACATGGATGGCTGTTGCCTACGGTGTGCTGTGCGGTCTGACGATGGCGGCGCTGCAACCGTTGCTGACGCATTGGTTGCAAGGTGACTGGCGTGCAGCCATGGGCTGGCTATGCGTGCTGCTGCTGGGTGTGCTGCTGTCATGGATTGCCAGACGTGTCGTGGAGCAGGCGGGCATCCGTGTCGGCGTGGCGGTTCTGCAAAGCGGACGCCATCGCCTGGGCCTTCATATGGCGAGCCTGCCCATCGGCTGGTATACGCCGAAAAATACCGCGCGCATCGGCCATGTGGTGACGCAGGGGATGATGGGCATTGCGCAATTGCCAGCGCATGTTTTCACTCCACTCATCAGTGGTGCGGCCACGGCCGTGATCGTGTTGGTGGCACTTCTGGTTGTGAGTCCGGTCCTGGGGCTCACTGCGCTGATTGCGCTGCCATTGCTTGCAGGGTCGTTCGCATTGACTTCGTCGATGTCGGCGCGCGCCAATGCCGCTTTCCAGCGCGACTTTGCCCAAGCCAGTCAGCGTGTGGTGGAGTTCGCGCAGGCCCAATCCGTGCTGCGTGCGTTCAGCGGCGATGGCCGCAGTACACGCTTTCTGGAGCAGGCCATCACCGAGCAACGTCAATCCGGACTGCGGCTGGTGGTGTTGTCATCGCTGTCCTCCGTATTCTGTGTATGGACCGTGCAGCTGATCTTTGCCGTGCTGTTGGTGGTCGCGATATCCGGTTTGAACGCAGCATCCGGTGGCTCCTTGTCCACAGCGCAAATCATTGCCTTGACGGTTGCGTTATTGCTTGTGGTGCGTTTTATCGAGCCCTTGCAGGAAATCGCCGGCTACGCAGAAGTGCTTAGGAGTGCAGGCTCGCAGCTGCAAGCAGTACAGGAGCTATTTGCCGTGCAGCCGCTGCCGCAACCGAAGCAGGCAACACTTGTTGGCGATTCTTCCGTGGAGTTGCGTGATGTGCGGTTTCAATATCCAGGGTCTGCAGATGAAGTGCTGCACGGTGTGAGCTTGCATGTGCTGCCGCGCAGCATGACGGCGCTGATAGGTGCATCTGGTTCCGGCAAGTCCACGGTGATGCGACTGATCGCCCGTTTCTTCGATGCCACGCAGGGCGAGGTCTTGATCGCAGGCGTGGATGTCCGTGACATTGGCGATGCGCAACTGGCCGGGCAAATCAGCCAGATCTTTCAGGATAGCTATCTGCTTTGCGGCAGCATTGCCGACAACATCCGCATTGGCAAATCGGACGCCAGCGATGCGCAAGTTCTGCAAGCTGCGCATCAGGCCGGGCTTGATGAAGTCCTTGCGCGACTGCCAGACGGGGTGCTGACGATGGTGGGCGAAAACGGCGCACGTCTTTCCGGAGGCGAACGCCAGCGCATAGCGATTGCCCGGGCCTTGATCAAGGAGTCCCCCATCCTGCTGGTGGATGAAGCCACTGCTGCGCTGGACGCAGAGAACCAGTCCATCATCGCTCAAACACTTGCACGGCTGAAGGGGCAGCGCACGCTCATCGTGATCGCACACCAGCTCTCCACCATTGCCATGGCCGATCAGATTGTGGTGCTGGAAGGCGGCGGTGTGGTAGAGAGCGGATCACCTGCGCAGTTGAAGGCAAGGCAGGGGCGCTATGCCCAGTTGCTTGCGCAGAGCCGCGCTGCCAAAGGCTGGCGGATGGACGCCGTGCAGATGTCCGGGGATGCCGTGTGATGCGCAAGCGTTGGTTGCTGGTGTTTGCTGTGCTGTGCGTGGTGTCCGTGCTGCTGGGGGCGCGACAGATGGTGTGGTCGGATCTGCTTTCATTCTCCGGCGATGCCTGGCTCACCCTGACTGCAAGCCGTTTGCCGCGTTTGGCGGCGCTGGTGCTTACGGGGGCGGGTCTGTCGGTGTGCGGCGTGATCCTGCAGCACATCGTGCGCAACAAGTTTGTGGAGCCGGGCACCACAGGGGGGCTGGATGCGGCCAAGCTCGGTATCTTGGTGGCGCTTACCGTGATGCCTGCTGCGGGAACCCTGAGCCGGATGCTGTTTGCGCTGGTGTTCTGCCTGATGGCAAGTCTGCTGTTCATAGCCGTGATCCGACGCATCCAGTTTCGCAATCTGGTGCTGGTGCCCGTCGTCGGTCTGATGTACGGCAGCGTGCTCACCTCGATTGCCGAGTTCTATGCATACAGCCACAACATCCTGCAAAGCATGCAGGGCTGGTTGCTGGGCGACTTTTCCCGCGTGGTGCAAGGCCATTACGAGATTCTCTACCTCATTTTTCCGGTGGTGATGCTGGCCTATTTGTATGCGCACCGCTTCACTGTGCTGGGTATGGGCGAAGACATCGCCACGAGTCTGGGCCTGGGTTATGCAGCCACGGCCATCATCGGCTTGGTGCTGGTGGCATTGACGATTTCTGCCACGGTGATTGCCGTGGGGGCGATTCCTTTTGTGGGCCTTGTTGTGCCCCAGCTGGTTGCCATGCGCTGTGGTGAGAACTTGCGACGCACATTGCCACTGGTGGCTTTGGGAGGTGCATCCCTGCTGCTGGCCTGCGACATTGCAGGCCGCCTGATGATGTACCCGTTCGAGGTGCCTATCGGCCTTACTGCCGGTGCGGTGGGCGGTGTGATGTTCCTGGCGCTGATTGTGCGGGGGCTTCGCTGATGCGCATGTCGTTGACCAAGACCTGCTGGTTCGCAGCGCTGTCGATTGCACTCCTGGCGCTTGCTTTTGTGCTGCTGGGCTCCGGACTGGATACGGATTATGTGATCCCCAAGCGCCTTGTACGCCTTGCGTCGATTGTCATTGGCGGGATCTGCGTGGCTGTGTCGGCCATAGTGTTTCAGGCACTGGTGAACAACCGCATTCTGACGCCCTCCATCATGGGTTACGAGGCCGTGTATCTGCTGTGGCAAGCCATGCTGCTGTTGCTGCTGGGTACACATGGCTTGAGCATGCTTGGCGTACACGGGAATTTCCTCGTCTCCGTGCTGCTGATGCTGACCTATTCATGGGCACTGCAATGGTGGCTGTTGCGCCGCGGCCGCAATGATGTCTATGTGCTGCTGCTGCTCGGTCTGGTGCTGACCATGGTGATCGGCACGTTCACCCAGTTTGTGCAGCTGCGCATCAGCCCCGGCGAGTTTGCAGTGTTTCAGGGCGTGAGCTACACATCCTTCAATCGTGCCAAGCCGCAGACTTTGCTCTATGCCGCCATT
Organism: Comamonas sp. wu1-DMT; assembly: GCF_040187805.1. Lineage (NCBI taxonomy): Bacteria > Pseudomonadati > Pseudomonadota > Betaproteobacteria > Burkholderiales > Comamonadaceae > Comamonas > Comamonas sp. wu1-DMT. The sequence goes on along the minus strand of NZ_JBANEM010000008.1, from coordinate 223,991 downwards.
GCGGTAGCGCTCGCCTGTGCCGTGGTCCGCAAGACGCTGGCGGTGCTGGATGTGCTGGCCCTGGGGCGTGAGCAGGCCATTTCTCTGGGCGTGCCGCATGGCCGGTATTTGCAGCTCTACCTGGCGCTGATCGCCATTTTGGTGGCGCTGTCCACCAGCCTTGTGGGACCCACGGCCTTCATGGGCATCTTTGTGGCCAACATCGTCTACGCCCTGGTGCCGTATGCACGCCACCGCGTCACGCTGCCGCTGGGGTGTGCGGTTGCCATTGCCATTTTTCTTGCCGCTCAACTGCTGGTTGAGCATGTTTTCAACTACAAGACCACCGTCAGCATTCTGGTGAATCTGGTGTGCGGTGTGTATTTCCTGGCACTGATTGTGCGCAAGCGGGGTGCAGCATGATGGGGGTCCACCATCTTTCCAAACAATATGGCGGCGGGGCGGTGTTGTCAGACGTGAGCGTGGAGTTTCCTGCCCAGCGCGTCACATCGCTGATCGGACCCAATGGTGCGGGCAAGTCCACGCTGCTCATGCTGATGGCGCGCTTGCTGGAGCCCAGCAGCGGTGCGATTCAGTGGCAGGCACGTGACGTCAGCCGAATTCCCGTTGCCGAATACGCACGGCATGTTGCCACGCTGCGTCAGGCCCCCGGCTTCAATATGCGCCTGACGGTGGAAGAGCTGGTCGCTTTTGGACGTTTCCCGCATAGCCGTGGCGCGCTGACTGTTCACGACCGCCAAGCCATGGATGAGGCAATCGCCTTTCTGTCTTTGGAGCCGCTGCGTCACGCTTTCATCGATGAGATCAGTGGCGGTCAGCGGCAGATGGCATTTCTCGCAATGACGATTGCGCAGCAGACAGATGTGCTGCTGCTTGACGAGCCACTCAACAACCTCGACATGAGGCATGCCGTACAGATCATGCGCGCACTGCGTCGCCTCTGCGACGAGCAGGGCCGCACCGTGATTCTGGTGATTCACGACATCAACTTTGCGGTCAATTACTCGGACCACATAGTCGCGCTCAAGAACGGAGCACTGCGCTTTCACGGCCCGGCCCAGGACGTGGTGACCGAGACGCGCATGGCCGATCTGTACGAGCTGGATTTCGAGATCACGCGCAACCAGCGTGGCTGTTTCTGCAATTACTTCACATCCAGGGAAGATCACTCATGAATTCGTTGCGCAGGCAACTCCTGCTCTCTGTTGCCGGCGTGGCGGCTTTGTCCTTCGCGCCCGGCATGGCTCACGCCTATGAGCCTGTTTCCATCCGTCACAAACTGGGCACCACGCTCATCAAGCGTCTGCCGCAGCGTGTGGCGGCGCTGGAGATGAACGAGGTGGACTTCCTCGATCAGCTTGGCGTGCCCGTTGCGGGAATGGTGAAGGACTACGTTCCCCATTTCCTCGCCAAGTACAAGGGCGACGCCAAGGTGCAGGATCTCGGCGCCATCGTACAGCCCAATCTGGAGCGTGTGCACGCGCTGAGGCCGGATCTCATCCTGATGACATCGCTGCAGGCCGGCAAATACGAGGAGCTGGCTGAAATTGCCCCCGCCTTGTACTACGAGGTGGACTTCAAGAACAGCGAGAAGGGACATATCGAAGTCGTCAAGAACCATCTGCTGACCCTGGGCCGCATATTCAACAGGGAAGGGCTTGCCAGCGCCAAGGCTGCAGAGCTGGATGCACAGGTTCAACAGGTGCGGCGCATCACGCAAGGTCGGCCGGAGCGGGCCATGATCGTGTTGCACAACAACGGAGCTTTCAGCTCCTTCGGTCTGCAATCGCGTTACGGCTTCGTATTCAGCGCGCTGGGCGTGAAGCCTGCAAGCTCTGCGCTGGAAACCAGTCTGCATGGGCAACCCATCTCCAGCGAATTCATCCAGCAGGCGGATCCGGAGATCCTTTATGTGGTGGATCGCACTGCGGTGATGGAGCGCCGCCCCGTCATCAATGCCGATGGCATTGCCAATCCCTTGCTGCGCCAGACCAAGGCCTGGAAGAACGGGCGCGTGGTGTTTGTCGATGCAGATGCCTGGTACACCACGGGTGCCAGCCCAAGCTCACTGAAGCTGTTGTTTAGCGATGTGCTCAAGGGCTATTCGCGCTGATTGCTTCTTTATTTGTCGTAGCCAGGTCCATACCCAGCCAGCAGTTCTATTAAGCATGCGGTGCAAAAACGTCATGCATGTATCGACAGGAATCGGGTATGCCCAAGAACCCAGGTCTCATTTCACTCAACTCTCTGACGACTCCTCCATTTGCGCGCCGGCGTAGCGTGATGTGCCCCTATATGCTGCTGGGACTGGCCATGGGCAGTCAGCTGGCGGGAGCGGCGCACGCCCAAGTGCAGACCAGCGAGGCCGAGGCCACTCTGCCACAGGTCACCGTGCAAGAAAAAGTCGCTCCCGTCACCGCTCCCTATGCGGGGGGGCAGGTCAATTCCGGCGGTCGTGTCGGCTTGTTGGGAGACAAGGACTTCATGGAGACGCCCTTCAACACCATCAGCTATACCGAAAAGTTCACGCAGGATCGTCAGGCACAGACCATTACCGATGTGATCTCTGCCACCGATCCCACGGTGTTCAGCAATGGGGTTGCAGCGTCATGGAGCGAAAACTACTCGATTCGCGGTTTCTCTTCGAGCAGCTCCGACATGACGCTGGGCGGTCTCTACGGCATGGCTCCTTACTACCGCACCACGCCGGAGATGTTCGAGCGCATCGAAGTCCTCAAAGGACCGTCCGCATTGCTCAATGGCATGCCCCCTGGAGGATCAGTGGGGGGCTCCGTCAACCTGGTTCCCAAACGCGCTGCCAGCGATCCCATCACGCGACTGACCACCACCTATATGTCGGATTCGCAGTTTGGCGGCCATATTGATCTGGGACGCAGGTTTGGCGCAGACAATCAGTTCGGCATCCGCTTCAATGGTGTTTACCGTGGAGGTGAAGGGGCGGTAAACCAGCAGGACAAGAAATCCAGGCTTGCATCATTGGGCCTTGACTGGCGTGGCGATCGAGCCCGGATCTCCGCCGACTTCTACACCAGCGATGACCGCGTGAACGGCGTGACACGAGGCATCAGTCTGGCCCCGGGTGTGGCCATTCCCAGGCCGCCCAAGCCTGAGACCCTGCTGAACCCCAACTGGTCGCATGTGCACAATCAGGACAAGGCCGCGATGGTGCGCGGTGAATTCGATGTGAACGACCAGGTGATGGCCTACGCGGCCTTCGGCGTCAGCAAAACCGACTATGAATACAACGGCGCGATGTCGGCTCAGGTGCTCAACGCTGCGGGCGATTTCAAGACCGCCATGGGACAACTGGCCTTCGAGCAGAAAAAGCGTTCGGCAGAAATGGGTCTCAAGGGAAGGCTCCAAACCGGAGCCATCAAGCATCAATGGGCGCTCAATGCAACGCACTATGCTCACAAGCAGGACGACTATGGGCGCCGTAGCGTGCCGGGCGCAGACTGGACTACCAACCTCTACAACCCGGTCTGGGGACCGGAAGCGCCCTTTGTTGCGCCGCACATCTCGCACACCGAGGTGCGCCTGGCCAGCTATGGCCTGGCGGACACCATGTCATTTGCCGAAGATCGTGTGCAACTCACCCTGGGCGTGCGCCGCCAGCAAGTGGTCAGCGACGCCTTCAGCATCACCACGGGGGCGCGCACTTCGCGATATGACCAGAGCGCCACATCACCTGCCGCAGCCTTGCTGTTCAAGGCCACAGAACATGTGTCGGCTTACGCCAACTACATTGAAGGCCTGAGCCAGGGCGCAACCGCACCAATGACCGCTGCAAACGCGGGTGAAGTGTTTGCGCCTTACAAGACCAAGCAGAAAGAAGTGGGTGTCAAACTTGATCTTGGGGAATTCGCGCACACGTTCAGTCTGTTCGAGATCACACGCCCCAGCAGCTATACGGACCCGGTCACCAATATCTTCTCGTTCGGCGGAGAGCAGCGCAATCGCGGCATCGAATGGGGCTTCTGGGGATCGCCGCTGCGTGGCGTACGAATGATGGGCGGGATTGCCTACACCGCGCCCAAGCTGACGCAGACCGCTGGCGGCGTCAATCAGGGCAAAGTCGCCACGGGGGTGCCCAAGCTGCAAGGGAAATTGGGTGCTGAATGGGATGTTCCTGCCATTCCCGGGCTGACTGTTACGGGTAATGCAACGGCGGTGTCCAAGCAATATATCAGTGCGGACAACAGCCTTTGGGCGGCAGGTCGTGTGACCTACGACCTCGGTGCACGCTATGCAACCAAGGTCGCCGGCAACCCAGTCACGTTTCGCGCGACGCTGCTGAACGTTTCCAACAAGGCTTATTGGGGCATGCCACTGCTGTCCAGCTTGGCACTGGGGGCACCGCGCACGCTGGCGCTGTCGGCAACGGTTGACTTCTGACGCGGGTGTGCTGAAGTTTGCAGTCCGGTCTCTGGTCTCCAGGTGGACGATGCTCTTGCTAATTCCGAGCAGATATGGATCCGAGATCCTTTGACGGCGGCTGCGCAGTTGATGCATCTGCGCGGCTGCTTTTCATGGCTGCGATGACGCTCGGATGGACCAGGTCTGGCCTGGCAGAGGGCTGTGCCCACTGGGCGGTGGGGCTTCTCAATAAGTGAGAATGGGTATCATTTATGTAGAATCGTTGCATTTCCAATGCACGAGAGACTTCGGTGCCTACCCACGCCAACAGCATCGCCAGTGAAGCACTTGGCAGCATGTACACACTGCACAACCGCTGGCTGATCTCCTGGCTGCAGCGCAAGCTTGGCAACCGTTGTGATGCGGCAGACATTGCGCAGGACACATTCACGCGCATTTGGACAACTGCCAGAACGCAAGCAATCGAAGACATCAGAGAGCCCAGGGCTTATCTGACAATCGTCGCCAGGCGATTGATGATCAATCACCTGGAACGGCGCTCGCTCGAACAGGCATATCTTGCCTCCTTGCAGCTATTGCCTGAAGCCACCGCGCTCTCGGCGGAGGCCCGAGCCATCTTGCTGGAGACCCTGGAAGAGCTGGATGCATTGCTGGGAGAGCTTCCGACGAAAGTTCGCACTGCATTCCTGCTTTCACAGCTCGAAGGGCTTGCTTATGAGGAGATCGCCACGCAGATGCAAGTAAGCGTGCGTACGGTCACCCGCTATATGGCGCAGGGCTTCCGGCAATGCCTGCGCGTGATGCTGGACGCCTGAAATGAGTGCAATCGATGCAAGCATTCTCGATGAGGCCGCTCAATGGCTGGCTCGCCGACATGCATCGGACTTCAGCGAAGCAGAGCAGGCTGAGCTTGCCCGGTGGCGCAGCCTCAGTGCAACCCACGAGGAAATCTGGCAACGCATAGAGCAACTGAAATTCCGAATGGAGAGTGTTCCTTCGGCAGTCGGCATGGCCGTTCTGGATCGTCCACGTGCGACGGGAAATCGCCGGCAGATTCTGCGTGCATCGGCACTCGCTCTGGCAACTCCAATGCTTGGCTGGTTCTCCTACCGCTATCTGCCATGGCACATCTGGAATGCGGACTTCAGAACAGCAACAGGCGAAAGACGCGAACTGACATTGGCTGACAACAGTCAGGTGCTGTTGAATACGGCTTCCGCAATAAGCGTTCAGTTCGATGGCAAGGAACGTCTGATCCAGCATCTTGCAGGTGAGATTCTGGTGGAAACCGCACACCTGAGCGAATACAAGACCTTGCCCTTTGTTGTCCAGACTGCCGATGGGCGGCTGCAGGCACTGGGCACCAAATTCATCGTTCGAAAGCATGCGCGAAGCACGACGCTGTCGGTGCTGCAAGGCGCGGTGCAGGTAGTGCCTGCGCATTCCAGGCAATCCCTTGTCGTGCAGGCTGGCGAGCAAGTGAACTTCGATGCTCACAAGGCGGGCGCCTTCACCTCCCTGCCATCCCACGCCGATGCCTGGACTCGGGGTGTGTTGTATGCCGAGAACATGCGCTTGGCTGACTTCCTGGAGGAGTTGCAGCGCTATCGCGAAGGAATCCTGCGCTGCGATCCAAGTGCTGCTGAGCTGCTCGTGTCCGGCACATTCCATTTGCGCGATACAGATCGTATTCTCGAGTTGCTGGCTCGGACCCTGCCAATCCGTAGGCAGCAACGCACCCGTTACTGGATCACCGTCACGCGTTCCTGAAGTTTCCCGGGATCAGGTTTTCGCATGCTGCCCTCGGAAATTCAGGCCGCAGCGATGACTCTTTTAAATCGCTGTCCTGTTTTTCAATCTCGCCTGTCAAGTGCATCAAGACCCGTTTATTGACAGCCAAGAGGATTGAGCAGATGCCCGAAAAGTACGTCCGGAAACCCAACAGGAACGCCAATGCGATGCGACTGCGCCCGGTCGCAACGGCAGTCAGAGGAATTTTTGTTGCCATCGTCGGCACAGCCGCTATCGGTTTGCACATGCCGGAGGCTTACGCTGCAGATCCGGTTACCAGTCCCGCGCAGAAGTCCTATCAGGTATCCGCTGGCCCGCTCGGTCCTGCACTGATGGACTTTGCCGGTCAGGCGGGCATCAATCTCAGCATGGATCTGAGCAAGCTCAAGGACAAGCGTACTCCTGGCCTGTCTGGTTTCCACACCGTCGATAGCGGTTTTGCACATTTGCTGGAAAGCTCGGGACTGAGTGCACGTCGTCTAGGTGAAGGCAACTATGCACTGGAAGTCCCGGGGAGCACCAAGGCATCCATCGAACAAAAGAGCAGTGCTTCCGTGCCCGTCAGCGGGCAAGGCTCTCCGGAGCTTGCAGCCGTGACGGTGACGGCTCGTACCCAGAATAATCTCGTTGCGCCGTCTCGGCAGGTCAGTATTCTCGAAGCTGAAGAAGTTCAGCAACTTCGGCAAGGCTCCGACAGTCTGGCAACCATGCTCAGCAAAGTCGTCCCGGGGATGGCAGATTCCAGCCACACAATCACCGACTATGGGCAGACTCTGCGCGGCCGGAACATGCTTGTCCTCGTGGACGGGGTTCCACTGAACACCAATCGCGACTCATCCAGAAACCTCGCCAACATCAACCCTGCGGACATCGAACAGATTGAGGTGCTTCGCGGCAGCAGCGCCATCTACGGCAGCGGCGCAGCAGGCGGCATCATCTCTGTGCGTACCAAACGCCCCTCGGGCGAGACCAAAGCAGAGACCATAGTGACAGGGTCTGCACCGCTGTCCAAACTCAGAGGCGCCGGGCTTGGAGCCGAAGTCCAGCACTATCTTTCTGGCGGCGGCGATGTGGTCGACTATTCCGTCAGCCTGGGCGCCAAGCATGTCGGAGGCTCATTCGACGCCAAGGGCGCACGCATTGCACCCGAGCCCAGCCAGGGAGACTTGTTCGACTCCGATATCTACAACGCGTCCGCCAAGATCGGCTTCAAGCTGGACGCAAATCAACGGCTTCAATTCTCCGCGAGCCACTACAACGCCAGCCAGGACACCGACTATGCATCCGATCCGTCAGTGGCCCGCTTGCCCGCAGGTACGGCAGCCGCCAGGCCTATCAAGGGCTTGGTACTTGCAGATCAAAACCAGATCAAGAACACCATGCTGGGTCTTGACTATGAGAACCGCGATCTCGCAGGCAGCGCCGTGGCGGCTCAACTCTATTACCGGGATTTTTATACGCGCTTTGCGCCCTTCGATGCACGAGCCGTTCCTGTGCGAGGCGCCAACGTCGATCAGTCCATGCAGAACTCCGATGTGTTCGGTGGTCGCCTGACCATCAAAACACCTCTCGGACAAGAGAAGAACACCTTGCTGATCTGGGGGGCCGACTTCAATCACGAGCGCACCGACATGCCGATCGATATCTTTGATCCCAAGGCCTATGACGCCAGTGGAGGTCTGGTGTTCAACAAGATTGGCCGCCTGATCTATATGCCCCAGGTCACGACCCGAAGCATTGGCGCCTTTGCCCAGCTGCAACACAAATTCAACGATCAGTGGTCCGTGGAAGGCGGAGCGCGCTACGACCGAGCTCAGGCCAGCTTCAACGACTTCACTCCTTTGTCGCAATCGAAATTGCCCAGCCCCCAGTCCGTCTCTGGCGGTACCGTTAAATACGGCTCATGGACTTACAACCTGGGCACGGTCTTTGCGCCAACCAAGGGACACGAGTTCTATGCGTCCTACAGCCAGGGCTTTGAGCTGCCGGATATTGGGGTCGTGGTGCGCAATGCCACAGCGGGCTTCAACATCGGCAATTCCAACCTGCAGGCCGTCAAAACAGATACCGTGGAAGTCGGTTGGCGCGGCAAGTTTTCCAATGTCATTGCCAACCTGGGAGCCTTTCAATCGCGCTCCGATCTCGGCGCCGTGCAGAGTTTCAATAACGGGCTCACGCTGTTGCGAACCAAAGAAAAAATCAAGGGGATCGAAGGCGGCCTCGATTACTTCAGCGACGATGACCGCTGGAGCAGCGGTGGGAGCTTTACCTGGATGAAAGGGCGTGAACTTCCGCAGGGATCAAGCCTTTATCAGGACATGACGGGCTATCGTATTCCGCCCCTCAAACTGACTGCCTATGTGGAATACCGTCCCAATGCCAGCTGGAGCCACCGCATCCAGGCAAGCGCATATGCCTCCAAGGATTACCGCCTGGATGGCAAGACCAGCTTTGGGCGCCACGACACCAGGGGCTACACCACGGTGGACTTGATCAGCCAATGGAAAATCGACTCCAAGAACCGCGTATCGCTCGGTGTGGAAAACCTGCTTAACCGCAACTACTTCCCGCTATACAGCCAGCTGCTTCGCAATAACAACAACACCAGCCGCCTCCCTGCAGCGGGCACTGTGTTGCGAGTCAGCTATGCACACACTTGGTAGGTGCGCGTCATACAGGCCGATCGACGAATGGCAGCGCTTTGCGACAGCAGCGCCTGATCTGATGGAGCTGTTTTGACGCCGAGGCACTGCGGCTGCCGCTTGCCGTATTTCTGACAGCGTTCCCTGAGAGTCTGCTGCCTTAGCTGGCTTCCTGTGTCCGGTAAGGAATGACAGCCATCGGCAATCCATGGTCGACTGGAAAAAAGATGCAGCGATATGAGCCGCCTGGACGTATCTGTTTCCGGGGGCTGAGTTGTGTTTACGACGTTGTCGATCTGAAATATCGACCTGTCAGCTCCAAAGGGCCGCAGCTTCGGCAGCGGCCCTTTTGGCTGCTCGGCCTGGCTTGTTGACTTGGCTCAATATGAGCCGGGGCAAAGCCCGGCACAGTGTGGCGCATATGTTCACCATGCCCTCCATGTCGCAAATCGCTTCCACGTTTGGGCAGCCTGAGAGCTTTGCTCCAGGCTCTTGGCTCAGGCAACGTCGCCAACCCCTTGATTCGGTGCTGTATCTGGAAAGCGGCAGCGTGATGCTCGGGGTCGGGCAGGATTCGGCCATGCGCCATCAACTGGGGCAGGTGGAAGGGCCGACCTGGCTGGATGCCGCTTTTGCGCTGCAGGAGCGTCCTTCCTGCCTAGATATGCAGGCGCAGACGGCTGGGCGCATCTACATCATTCCTCTGGCGCGCTTTCTAAGTTCTGTGGCGGAGCTTGCACCCGCCGTACAGCACTTGCTCAAAGATCTGGCCAGGGCCTATTGCTCGCAGACCGAGCTGGCGGTCAGTCGTCTGGCTCAGGACGCCGAAGCTCGCTGCGCCCAGTGGCTGCTGAACCATGCGAGCCCGGGAGGAAATGGCAATGCCCTGCATGTCACCCTCAAGGCACGCAAACGCCTGATTGCAGCGCAACTGGGTATTGCGCCGGAAACATTCTCGCGTGTGCTCCGGCAGTTGCGAGAGCATGGGCTGATTGCCGGGCGAGGCAATGTCATTGAATTGCCCAGGCCCGGCGCACTGGAGGTGCTGGCGCTGGGGTAAATACCGGGCCGGGTTGCAGACCATGCAGCGCTTGGCTTCTGCTCTGAGCAGGAGCTTGCGGCGTAGCATTTGTCGACAATCTCCGGGGTTTCCTCTCGTTGGGTTGCAGACATCGGCTCTCTATATTGAGGCCCATGTCAGATGCTGTCTTCTCCCTGCAAGCAGAGCCGCCATGGGTTGCGCCGTCGCAGCCAGAGGAGGTTGCTGCCGCACCACAGTCTGGGCGGATACGCAGAGGCCCAGGCCCCATGCTGCGCAGCATGGTGCTTGTTGCCATGATTGCAGTGCTGCTGGCTGGAGCTGGCGCTGCGGGCTGGGTGGCTTATTCCCTGCGCCGGGCGGTCATGGACGGAGCGTTGCCGGCGCAGACCAAGGCGTTGGAATACGCGGCTCGTTCGCTGGCCTTCAGAGTCGAGCAGCAGCAAAAGCCCCTGCATAGTCTGTCCTCTGTGCTGGCGGGCCATATGCATGATTCTCCGGAGTCACTGCAGGCCATGCTCAAGCAGCCCACATCCATGGCACAGCAGTATGAGCAACTTCAACTGGCTGATGGAAAAGGGCAGTTGCTGGTCAATCTGCATCAGGAGCAGGCGCTGGCCGCAGAACAGCTTGAAGAGCCGCTGCGTGAAGTGCTCAAGCGCTCGTTGGCTGAGGGCAAGCCGATCACCCAAGCCTGGGTGCGTGCCGGTGATGCGGGCCTGCAGCTGGAGTTTCAGAATGTCGTGCCGGTGCGTGATCTGCAAGGCAAGTTGCAGGGCGTTCTTGGCGGCAGCTACCGGACGCCTTTGTCGGTGTTGTTTTCGCTGGAGGTTGCCTCTGCCGAAGCGGGTAGCCAGCTGCTGCTGATCGACCGTGACCTTCGTCCGCTGGCTCTCAGCAGCAAAGGGCAGTGGCAATTGCCCCCTGCCCTGGGCGATGCTGCGCTGCCTCGCGGGCTGGATCAAGCTTGGCTCAAGACGGCCCAGACCGGTGCGGTCAGTGAGCAGAGAAATAACCAACTCTGGAGCGCCATGCCGCTGCCTTGGGCGCAATGGACTCTGCTGAAGGTCAGCAACGTTCAGGAATGGGTGCCGGGAGTCTCGGTCAAGATGATGGGCTGGCTGGCCACGGCCCTGCTGTTGCTGGCTGGATTGCTTGGCGCGGTACTTTGCCTGATCGCCTATCCGCTGACGGCCTTGTTCCGCTCGGCAGAGCAGGCTTCTCGACGCGGGCTGATGCTGGAAGTGGACTTGGGCAGCCGGGGGGGCAACTGGTGGCATGGTCTGTCCGATCATGACTGGGGAGAGGCCCAGACCCTGCGCACTGCCTTGCAGGCCCTGGGCGGTGGATATGAGGCGCATGGCGAGCTGGAGCGTGATTTGCAGATGCAGTTGCAGACCTTGATGGACTATGCCCCCGTAGGTTTGATCGTGACGCATGGCTCAAAGGTGCAGCGTGTGGGCATGCAGGCAGCCAGAGTACTTGGCTATCAGCCTCAGGAAATGCAGGGCCTGGCTGTGCGTGATCTGTGTGCCAGCGATGCCGACTATGAGGATCTGATGGGGCGGGTTCGGCGGGCTCTTGATACTTACGGACAATTTGATAGCGAAGTTTGCTTGGTACGCAAGGATGCAAGGCCGATATGGGTGCGAATTCACGGTCAGAGCATGCAGCGCATGCACAGGGCCTGGGAGCAGTCGGGCAAGGCGCTGGATGGTCAATACCTGGTCTGGGAGTTGGAGGATGTGACCACGCAGCGGCAGTTGCGCGAGCAATCGAGCTGGAAAGCCATGCACGATCCCTTGACCCGCCTGCCCAACCGAACGGCGTTTGCTCTGCGGCTCAAGGAATGGCTGCGCGAATATACGACTCCCGACTATCTGGAGAGCATGGGAGGCGCGAATGTGATCGCGCGTTCGCAGAGCGAGCCCAAGGCGCATGGCATCGTGCTCTATGTTGACCTGGACCACTTCTCCCAGGTCAATCGCCAGGGCGGGCGTGAAGTGGGTGACGAGGTGCTGGGCCATATCGCGCGCCTGATCGAATCAACGGTGCGGCCTCATGGCTGGGTGGCCAGGGTTGGGGGCGATGAATTTGCCATTCTCATGGCCGGAATCAGCCGTGAGGAGGGAATGCGCCATGCGCAACTGCTGTGCATGGCCATACAGGACTGGGAGGGCTCCTATCAGGGGCAGCGCTATATGTTGAGTGCCAGCATCGGCATGCTGTTGCTGGACGCCAGCTACCACACGGCGGCCAGCGCCTTCAAGGGGGCCGATATGGCCTGCTACGCCGCCAAGCGCAAAGGGCGCAACCGTGTGGAAGTGATGACAGCGGCTGTTTGAGCCGGATTGCGCATGCTGAATTCAAGGCAGATATGACAGCCTAGAGGGCAATCCCTTGGCTGCTCAAAGGGGCTGACTGAGTTACGCTCTGCGACTGCTTTGTATACAAAATGGATGAGGCTGGCCGTGCCAAAGCGCCCGGATGGCCGTGACCTATGCGTGACCAGACCTTGTTCGACAAGATAGATTTGCACCTGATCAGGGTGCTGCACACGGTGCTGACGGAACGTAGCGTCTCCAGGGCAGCGCTGCGACTGGGCATGCACCAGCCGGCGGTGTCTGCAGCACTGCGGCGTCTGCGCGAGCTCGCTGGCGACCCTTTGCTGGTGCGCTCCGGGGCACAGATGCAGCCTACCGATGTGGGTCTGCGCATGGTGCAACCCTCGGCAGACATTCTGCGTGCGGCCGAGGGGCTGTTCAGCGATGCGCGGCAGTTTGACCCACGCACCTCGACTCGTACCTTCCGCATTGCGGCCAGCGACTATCTGGATCCCCAGTTCCTGCCGCGGCTGATGTCGGCCATGAAGGCGCAGGCCCCGCATTGCCCGGTCGACTTTCTGCCGCTGAGCGCCGAGGCGCATTACGAGGGGCAACTGGCCGATGGCGAGATTGATGTGGTTATCGGCAACTGGCCGCAGCCACCGGAAGGCCTGCACATGGCCAAGCTGTTCGAGGACGAGGTGGTCTGCCTGGTCAGTCCCAAGCATCCGGCAGTGCGCAGGGGCTGGGATGTACAGCAATGGCTGCAGGCCGAGCATATTGCGCCAACCCCGGCCTATCCCGGTGCCCTGGGCGTGATAGACGAACAGTTGGCGGGCATGGGTTTGAGCCGCCAGGTGGTGGCACGCTGCGCGCATTTCAGTCTGATTCCCGACATGGTGGCATCAAGCTTGCTTGTCATGACCTCGGGCAGATTGTTCTGTGAGCGTTTCAGCGAACGTCTGTCCCTGGCCATACTGCCTTGCCCCGTGGAATTCCCTCCGCTGGTCTATTACCAGCTCTGGCATGCGCGTTCGCATGCCGGAGCCGCCACACGCTGGCTGCGAGAGGTGGTTCGCAATGTTGCACTAACGCTGCGAAATCAATAGCTTGTATCGTATTCCTGTTCAGCGCATAGAGCCTGTTTGAGTCAATTTGTTATTTGAATTGAGAGACAATCCAGCGATGAATCCCCCCCCCGACACATTCCCCATCTGCGAGTGCGCCTGCGCGCTTGCAGCTGGAGGGTATTACCAAGCGGTACCCGGCTGTGGTTGCAAACAGCAAGGTATCGCTGAAAGTTAAGCCCGGCGAGATCCACGCCATCCTGGGCGAAAACGGCGCTGGCAAGTCCACGCTGATGAAGATCATCTACGGTGCGGTCAAGCCTGACGAGGGTGCCATCCTGGTCGACGGCAAGCCGGTGCAGATCCGCAATCCGCAGGAAGCCCGGGCACTGGGCATTGCCATGGTGTTCCAGCATTTCAGCCTGTTCGACACGCTGACCGTGGCCGAGAACGTCTGGCTGGGCCTGGACAAGAGCATTGCACTGGCCGAGGTGATCGAGAACATTCAGGCCACGGCCCGCGATTACGGGCTGGAGGTGGACCCGCATCGTCCCGTACACACGCTTTCTGTCGGCGAAATGCAGCGCGTGGAAATCATCCGCGCCCTGCTGACCAATCCCCGCGTGCTGATTCTGGACGAGCCCACCTCGGTGCTCACGCCCCAGGCCGTGGAGATGCTGTTTGTGGTGCTGCGCCGCCTGGCCGCGGAAGGCTGCTCCATCCTCTATATCAGCCACAAGCTGCATGAAATCCGCTCGCTGTGCACGGCTTGCACGGTGTTGCGCGGCGGTGTGGTGACGGGGGAGTGCAACCCGGCCAACGAGACCAATGCTTCGCTGTCGCGCATGATGATCGGCTCGGAGCCGCCGGAGCTGGAGCACCGCAGTGCGAATACCGGCGATACCGTGCTGCGTGTGCAGGGGCTGTCGCTCAGAAGCCAGGATCCTTTTGGTGTCGATCTGCAGAGCATTGCGCTGCAGGTGCGTGCGGGCGAAGTCGTCGGTATTGCCGGCGTCTCCGGCAACGGCCAGAAAGAGCTGATGTATGCGCTGTCCGGCGAGGACACACGCTCCGAGGCAGAGGCCGTGCAGTTGCTGGGCAAGGGCGTGGGACGCATGGGGCCTGGTCGGCGCCGTGGCATGGGCCTGCACTTCGTGCCCGAAGAGCGTCTGGGGCGCGGAGCCGTGCCCAGCATGGGCCTGGCCCACAACCTGTTGCTGACGCGCAAGACTGCGGTGGGCAAGGGCGGCTGGATTCGCATGGCGGCTCTGCAGGCGCAGGCGCGGGACATCATCGGCCGCTTCAACGTCAAGGCTGGTGGCCCGAATTCGGCCGCGCAGTCGCTGTCAGGCGGCAATCTGCAGAAGTTCATCGTGGGTCGTGAAATTGATGCCAAACCACGTCTGCTCATCATCTCTCAACCCACCTGGGGGGTGGATGTGGGGGCTGCGGCGCAGATTCGGGGCGAGATTCTCAAGCTGCGCGACCAGGGTTGCGCCGTGCTGGTGGTCAGTGAGGAGTTGGACGAGTTGTTTGAGATTTGTGACCGCCTGCATGTGGTGGCCAAGGGCCGCCTGAGTCCTTCGGTGGATAGAGCGGCTGCCACGGTGCAGCAGATTGGTGAATGGATGAGCGGCCTGTGGGATGCGGCAGTCGTGCAGGGAGGTGCCCATGCTTAAGCTGGAACAACGTCCCCAGGCATCGAAGTTCTGGACCTATGGCTCGCCGATTCTGGCCTTGCTGATCACCGTGCTGGTAGGAGTCTGCCTGTTTGCCCTGCTGGGCAAGGATCCGGTCAAGGGCTTGCAGGCCTTTTTCTGGGAACCCATCAAGTCGGGCTATGCCCTGGGCGAGCTGGCTGTAAAGGCCACGCCTTTGCTGCTGATCGCGCTGGGGCTGGCCGTATGCTTTCGCTCCAATGTCTGGAATATCGGTGCCGAAGGCCAGTTCGTCATCGGTGCGGTGGCTGCAGGCGGCATTGCCTTGCTGGCCGACAAGACCACAGGGCCCTGGATCGTGCCTGCCATTTTGATCGCCGGCATGCTGGGCGGCATGCTCTGGGCGGGCATAGTCGCCTTGCTGCGCGACCGCTTCAACGCCAACGAAATCCTGGTCAGCCTGATGCTGGTCTATGTGGCCACGCTGGTGCTGGGCTATCTGGTCTATGGTCCCTGGAAGGACCCCATGGGATACAACTTCCCGCAGACCAAGAGCTTTGAGCGCGTCACGCAGATTCCTCGGCTGGTGCAGGGCATGCGCATGAACATCGGCGTCATCATTTCGCTGCTGGGTGCCGGTTTGCTGTGGGCATTTCTGTTTCGCACGCGTGCAGGTTTTGCCCTGCAGGTCGGAGGCCTGGCGCCGTCGGCGGCACGCTATGCCGGCTTTTCCTCGCGCAAGGCACTGTGGACGGCGCTGCTGATTTCCGGCGCCACAGCCGGTCTGGCGGGGGCGCTGGAAGTCGCTGGCCCCCTGGGTCAGCTGACGCCCTATGTGCCCGCCGGCTACGGCTTTGCGGCCATCATCGTGGCCTTTGTGGGGCGCCTGCATCCTGTGGGCATGATTTTCTCGGCCATTCTCATGAGCATGTTTTATATCGGTGGCGAGCTGGCGCAGTCGCGTCTGGGCCTGCCCAAGGCACTGACCGGCGTCTTCCAGGGACTGCTGCTGTTCGCGCTGCTGGCCTGCGACACGCTGGTGGCCTATCGCATCCGCTGGGTGGTAAAAAAAGCCGGCAGCGCCATTTCTGCAGTGAAGGGAGCCTGATCCATGGAATCCTATGCACTGCTGCTGGGCTCCACCCTCAGCGCCGGCACCGTTCTGGCGCTGGCGGCCCTGGGCCTGCTGATCAATGAAAAATCGGGCATCGTCAATCTCGGCGCCGAAGGCATGATGCTTTGCGCTGCCATTGCCGGTTTTGCCGCTACCGTGCACACCGGCAATACCTGGATGGGCTTTGGCGCGGGCATGCTGGCAGGGGCCTTGCTGGCCGCCATCTTCGGGGGACTGGTGATCTGGTTCAACACCAACCAGTACGCAACCGGTCTTGCGCTGTCACTGTTCGGCGCGGGCTTCTCGGCTTTCGTGGGCCTGGGCTATGTGCAGGCCAAGCTGCCCGAGCTGCCCAAGTACTCCATCCCGGGCCTGGCAGATCTGCCGGTCGTGGGCCCGGCCTTGTTCACGCTGCACCCGCTGGTCTACGGCGCCATCGTGCTGGCTGCCCTGATGGTCTGGTTTCTGTACCGCACGCGTGCGGGCCTGGTGTTGCGCTCGGTCGGCGAGTCGCCATCCTCGGCCCATGCCCTGGGCTACCCCGTGCGTCGCATCCGTCTGATGGCCGTGATGTTTGGCGGTGCCATGTGCGGTCTGGCGGGGGCCTTCATCTCCGTGGTCTACACGCCGCTGTGGGTGGAGAACATGGTGTCGGGTCGAGGCTGGATCGCTCTGGCGCTGACGACTTTCGCGACCTGGCGACCGGCCCGTGTCCTGCTGGGCGCCTATCTGTTTGGCGGCGTGACCATGTTGCAGTTCCATCTGCAGGCCACGGGGGTCCAGGTGCCCAGCCAGATTCTGTCCATGCTGCCGTATCTGGCCACCATTGTGGTACTGGTGCTGATCTCGCGTAATCCGACCTGGATTCGAGCCAATATGCCGGCCTCCCTGGGAAAGCCCTTCTACCCTGGAGCGTGATGCCCAAATGTGGTGCAATCCGCTTTTCAAAAATAACGAGAGGACAACTTCGATGACAACTCTGGGCAAACGCGCTCTGATCAAGATGATCGGCCTGACGGCTGTTTCCATGGCTGTGCTGACCGCTTGCGGCAAGAAGGAAGAGGCTCCTGCAGCGCCTGCCGCCGCACCTGCGGCTGCTCCTGCTGCCGACAAGCTCAAGATCGGCTTCATGTATGTGAGCCCCATCGGCGACGGCGGCTGGACCTACCAGCACGAGCTGGGCCGCAAGGCCATCCAGGAGAAGTTCGGCGACAAGATCGAGACCTCCATGGTCGAGAGCGTGCCAGAGTCTGCCGATGCCGAGCGCGTGATGCGCGACATGATCGGTCAGGGCAACAAGCTGGTCTTCGCCACCAGCTTCGGCTATCAGGACTTTGTGCAGAAAGTCGCCGCCGACGTCAAGGATGTGAAGTTCGAGCACGCCACCGGCTACAAGACGGCCGACAACGCAGCCGTGTACGACACCAAGACCTTTGAAGGTGCTTATCTGGCCGGTATCGTGGCGGGCGCCATGACCAAGACCAAGACCGTGGGCGTGGTGGCTTCGGTGCCAATCCCCGAAGTGGTGCGCAACATCAACAGCTTTGTGCTGGGCGCCCAGAGCATCGACCCCTCCATCAAGGCCAAGGTGGTCTGGGTGAACGAGTGGTTTGCTCCTCCCAAGGAATCCGAAGCCGCCAACAGCCTGATCAACGGCGGCGTGGATGTGATGTACCAGAACACCAATTCTCCAGCCGTGCTGAAGACGGCCGAGGAGCGCGGTGCCCGTGCCTTCGGCAAGGACGGCGACATGAGCGGCTTCGCGCCCAAGGCTCATCTGGGCTCGGCCGTGATCGACTGGACTCCTTACTACAGCAAGGTGGTGGAAGACACGCTGGCCGGTAAGTGGCAGACCGGCAACTTCTGGTGGGGTGTGAAGGAGGGCGCCATCGACCTGAAGAAGATCGCTGACGACGTGCCCCAGGAAATCAAGGACAAGGTTGAGAAGGCTCGCGCCGGCCTGAAGGACGGCTCCTTCGCCGTCTGGACCGGTCCCATCAAGGACAACACAGGCAAGGAACTGCTGGAAGCCGGCAAGGTTGCCGATGACGCCTGGCTGCGCAGCATCAACTTCTATGTGAACGGTATCGAGGGCAAGGTGCCCGGTGCCAAATAAGCACTGTTTGCGGGGCGCCTGAGCAGCGTCCGATCAAAGGCCCCTAGGGGGCCTTTCTTTTTGCGCTGTCGTTTTCAGGATACCTATCTGCAATTTGGCGCAGTTTATGCATATATTGCCCAAGGTGTAACCGGTATCCATGGGCTTGCGCTCCTATCGGTTTCAAACCTCACTCTTTGTTCCAAGGAAACTTTAATGACTGATTTGCACAAGCGTTCATTGATCAAGGTCGCCGCACTGACGGCTATTGCCTCGGCCGCTCTCGTGGGCTGCGGCAAGAAGGAAGAAGCAGCTGCGCCGGCAGCAGCCCCCGCTGCCGCTCCTGCGGCCGCTGCTCCCGAACCTCTGAAGATTGCTTTTGCTTATGTCGGCCCGGTGGGCGACGGTGGCTGGTCCTTTGCCCATGACCAGGCCCGCAAAGCCCTGGAAAAAGAGTTCGGTGACAAGATCAAGACCAGCTATGTGGAGAGCGTGCCCGAAGGTGCCGATGCCGAGCGCGTGCTGCGCGACATGGCCTCGCAGGGCAACAAGCTGGTGTTCGGTACCACCTTCGGCTATATGGACGTGATCCAGAAGCTGGCCCCCGAATTCGCCGATGTGAAGTGGGAACACGCCACCGGCTACAAGACCGCCGCCAATGTCAGCACCTATGACAGCCGCACTTACGAAGGTGCCTATCTGGCCGGCATCATTGCCGGTGGCATGACCAAGTCCAACACCCTGGGCGTGGTGGGCTCGGTGCCTATTCCCGAAGTGATCCGCAATATCAACAGCTTCACCCTGGGTGCCCAGTCCGTGAATCCCAAGATCAAGACCAAGGTGGTCTGGGTCAACGAATGGTTCAGCCCTCCCAAGGAGACCGAAGCTGCGACCAGCCTGATCAACGGCGGCGCCGACATCCTGTTCCAGAACACCGATTCGCCGGCGGTGCTGAAGACGGCCGAGGAAAAGGGCAAGCGTGCCTTCGGCTGGGATTCGGACATGACGGCCTACGGCCCCAAGGCTCACCTGGGCTCGTCCATCATCAACTGGGCGCCTTACTACATCGACTCCACCCGCAGCGCGCTGGAAGGAAAGTGGAGCAGCCGCCAGACCTGGTGGGGCGTCAAGGAGGGCGTGATCGACATCGTTTCACTGGCCGACGACATTCCTGCCGACCTCAAGGCAAAGGTTGAGGACGTGAAAAAGGGACTGAAGGAAGGTACATTCACCATCTGGAAGGGCCCTATCACTGGCCAGGACGGCAAGGAACTGATCGCTGCCGACAAGGTTGCCGATGACGGTTTCCTCAAAGGCATCAATTTCTACGTCAAGGGCGTGGAAGGCAAAGTGCCCGGCGGCGACGCCAAGTAAGCACTGCTGATCAGGCATCGCGCCGCCTCGTCGCACCGATTGCGGCCTGTGGCGCATGTCTTCAAGGCAGACCCCGGGTTTGCCGGGTAGTGTTGGCTGTTAACAGTCGTCCAGACACGACTGCAGCGACAGGGCCGCCGCAGAGCGGCCCTTTGTATTTCGATAATGACGAGTATCCCCATGACTGAACGTACCCTCTGGCATCCTGTTGCCCAATCCTCCGAGGTGGTGAGCGCGCCGTTTTCCGTGCTGCTGCTGGAACAGCCGCTGGTGCTGTGGCGCAATGCCGAGGGACTGGTGCAGTCCTTCGTGGATCGCTGCCCGCATCGCGGTGCACGCCTGTCCATGGGGCGCGTGGAGAACGGACATCTGGAGTGCCCCTATCACGGCTGGCAATTCTCCTCCGGTGGCCAATGCGTGAAAGTGCCCGCCGTGCCCGATTTCACTCCCCCCGCATCGCAGCGCGTACGGGCCTTCGAGGTGCAGGAAGCCTACGGACTGATCTGGGTGCGCCTGGAGCCTTCCGACAGCCAGCTGCCCGTGTTCGCTGTCG
This sequence comes from Comamonas sp. wu1-DMT, assembly GCF_040187805.1. Classification (NCBI taxonomy): domain Bacteria; kingdom Pseudomonadati; phylum Pseudomonadota; class Betaproteobacteria; order Burkholderiales; family Comamonadaceae; genus Comamonas; species Comamonas sp. wu1-DMT. The sequence goes on along the minus strand of NZ_JBANEM010000008.1, from coordinate 203,936 downwards.
AGACGGATGAACATCTGCGCAAGGTGAACTGCGGGCCTTACGATGTGGCGGCCAGTGCACCGCGCATCATCGAGAACTTCCTCGACATGTCCCACTTCGGCTTTGTGCACGAAGGCTGGCTGGGCAGCCGCGACTCCACGGCCATTGCCACTTACAAGGTGGAGAGCACCTCCACCGGCGTGCTGGCGACAGGCTGCAAGGCTGTACAGCCCCAGTCCAATCTGCACTCCACCCAGGCGGCCGAGGTGGAGTACACCTATGAGGTGACCGCCGCCTACACTGCCGTGCTGACCAAGATTCCCGAAGAGGGCACTTCCAAACAGGGCTGGCGTGAGCAGATCGGCCTGTTCATCTGCCCTGTCACTCCCGAAACCAGCCGCGTCTGGTTCCGTCTGGCGGTCGCGGACTTCGAATCGACCGATGAGCAGTTGCAGACCTTCCAGCACACCATCTTTGTGCAGGACCAGCCGGTGCTGGAGTCGCAACTGCCCAAGGCCCTGCCGCTGGATCCGCGCGCAGAAATGCACTCGGCGGCCGACCGCATGTCGTCGGCTTATCGCCGTTTCCTGAAGGCCCAGGAGATCGCCTTCGGAACCTGCTGAGACAGGCCTGCCCGGCCTGGCGTCCATGCGGCTCGCCGGGAGGCCGCGCCACTGGCTTGTGGCCGCCAGGCCGAAGTCACAGACTCGTCGGGGCTGGCCATATGGCTTGAGCTGCGCTGGTTTGTTAGGCTAGACATTGAATGGCGCGTAGCGCCAAGGAGAATAAAGATGAACACCGTGCCTGCCGTAGATGTTTCCCGTCTGCCGGAGCTGCTGCGAGCCATGCCCAAGGCCGAGCTGCATATGCATATCGAGGGTTCGCTGGAGCCCGAACTGATTTTTGCGCTGGCGCAGCGCAACAAGGTGGCTCTGGCCTATGACAGCGTGGAAGCTCTGCGCGCGGCCTATGCCTTCACCGATCTGCAGAGCTTTCTGGACATCTATTACGCGGGTGCCAGCGTGCTGCTGCACGAGCAGGACTTCTACGACATGGCGCGCGCCTATCTGGACCGCGCCGTGGCCGACAATGTGGTGCACACGGAAATCTTCTTTGACCCGCAGACCCACACCGAGCGCGGCGTGGCCATGGAGACCGTCATCAACGGTCTTTACCGTGCCTGCCGCGATGCGCAGATCGAGCAGGGCATTTCCTCCTCGCTGATCCTGAGCTTTCTGCGCCATCTGAGCGAAGAAAGCGCCCTGCAGACGCTGGAGGCCGCGCTGCCGCTGCGTGACCGCTTCATCGGCGTGGGGCTGGACAGCAGCGAGCTGGGCAATCCGCCCGAGAAGTTCGAGCGCGTGTTTGCGCGCTGCAAGCAACTGGGCCTGCATCTGGTGGCCCATGCCGGGGAGGAGGGGCCGCCCGCCTATATCTGGGGTGCTCTGGATGTGCTGAATGTGGAGCGCATCGACCATGGCGTGCAGTCAGAGCAGGATGGGCTGCTGATGCAGAGGCTGGTCAAGGAGCAGATACCGCTGACGGTCTGCCCGTTGTCGAATCTGAAGCTCTGCGTGATCAAGGACCTGGCCGATCACAATTTGCCGCGCCTTCTGGCGGCCGGGCTCAAGGTCATGATCAACTCGGACGACCCGGCCTATTTCGGCGGCTACGTCAACGAGAACTACACCCAGCTCTTTGCCGCTACGGGCATGGGTGCACCCGAGGCCTACCAGCTGGCGCGCAACAGCCTGGAAGCGAGCTTTGCCGCTGAGGCGCAGAAGGCCGAATGGATTGCAAAGCTGGATGCAATCTTCGCGCAATTTGCGGCTTGAAAATAGGAGCTTCCAGCGCTTGCTAAATGTGGGTTTCAGATGGCTTTTTATCTGAAATCGATGAATATCAAGTGCTGGTTGCTCTTTTTTATCAGTGGCTTGCTTCAGGAAAACTGGGCCTTGATGCGCTCAGCCAACTCTCCCAGAGCCGCAAAGCCCGGCTCCTCGCGCTTCCAGACCACGGACAGTCCATCGCCCTCGAAGCGCGGCAGCACATGCAGGTGAAAGTGAAACACCGTCTGACCCGCAGGCGCGCCGTTGGCTTGGAAGATATTGATGCCGTCGGGATCGAAAGCCTTGCTCACCGCAGCCGCCACGCGCTGGGCCGTCTGCATCACCGCACCGGCCTCCTCGGGCGTCAGCTCCAGCAGATTGACGGCATGGCGCTTGCTGGCTACCAGCACATGGCCTCGTGTGGCCTGGCCGATGTCCATGAAGGCGATGGTCAGATCGTCCTCATAGACCTTGGCCGATGGAATCTCCCCTTTGACGAGCTTGCAGAAAATGCACTCGCCAGGGGGCGAGTGGTCTACAAACATGGGCATGACGCTCTCCTTTTTTATGGTTCAAGCGTTCTATCTTAGAGGCTGAGCGGTTTCAGGCCCGCGTCGCGCGCAGGCAGCTTGGGGTGATCTCGGCCATGGATGTCGCGCCCAGCATGGCCATATTGCGGTCCACCTCGTCACGCAGCAAGGTGATGGCGTGATGAACGCCCTGTGCACCGCCGACTGCGGCGGCGTACATGAAGGGGCGGCCCAGAAACACCATGCGCGCGCCCAGGGCCACGGCCTTGAGCACATCGCTGCCGCGGCGAATGCCGCTGTCCATCATCACGGCCGTGCGGTGGCCCACGCGGTCCACCACATAGGGCAGCATCTGCAGCGGCGCGACCACGCCGTCGAGCTGACGGCCGCCGTGGTTGGAGACCACGATGCCTTGCGCGCCGATATCGGTGGCCATCACGGCATCGTCTTCGTTGAGGATGCCCTTGATGATGAGGTTGCCTTTCCAGCGCTGGCGAATGCGTTCGATGTTCTTCCAGTTCAGGTGGTCACGGCCCGAGGTGTCGCGGATGGCGGTGCCCGACAGCAAAGGCGCGCCGCGCGTGGCAAACGAATTCTCGAAGTGCGGCATGCCGTGGTTGATCAGCGTGCGCAGCATGGTGCCCACCATCCAGCGCGGGCGGGTGATGCCGTCATAGGCCAGGCGCAGCGAGGGGCGCAGCGGCATCGAGAAACCGGTGCGCACATTGTTTTCGCGATTGGCCCAGACCGGGATGTCCACGGTGATGACCAGGGTGCCGAAGCCGGCAGCCTCGATGCGCTCGATCAGGCCGTCGATGCGCGTGGTGTCGCCGGGCAGATAGGCCTGGAACCAGGTCGACGGTGCGGCCTTGGCTACATCTTCCATGGGGATCAGGGAAGTGCCGCTCATGATGGCGGGAATGCGGTTGGCAGCCGCCGTCTGTGCCAGCACCAGATCGCCACGGTAGGCATTGATGGCGCTGATTCCCACGGGGGCCACGCCGAATGGCGAGTCCCAGGTCTGGCCGAACAGCTCGACCTTCTGGTTGCGCTGCGACACATCCACCATGACCCTGGAGCTGAAGCCGTATTGCAGGAAGCTGTCACGGTTGGCCTGCAGCGAGACGCAGTCTTCAGCCGCGCCGGAGACATAGCCAAACAGAGGGCGGGGCAGGTGCTTGCGTGCGGCGGCCTCGAAGTCATGCAGCGACAGAATGTTCTGCAGATGACGGGGAAGCCCTGCGCGTTGGCCGTAGGCGGCTTGCGCTTTGGGGGCGGAGGCTGCGTTTGCAGCAGGGGCTTGTGACGATGCCATGGTAGGGCGCCTCGGGAGCGAAATTCAGGGGTTTAACTGGCTGCGCCCCCGCACACTTGCGGTGCACGGGGGCGTGACAGAAACATCAGGTGTTCAAGGTTTACTGAGCGAATGTACCGCGCTGACGCATCAGCTCGCGGTGCAGTTGCTCGTTACGCTCGAACGGTGCGCGGCCATGCACATAGAAGTAGTTGTTCAGAACCACCAGGTCGCCAGCGGGCAGGCTGACGGTGCGGGTGCCGGGCGAATTTTCCATCGATTCGGACAGGTTCTGCAGATATTCGGCTTCGGCGTCGTTGGCGGGCTGCACGAACTGGTCGATGAAGGAGATCGACAGGCCGAACTCGCCGTGGAAGAACACGGGGCGTTCCACGCGCTCGTTCACATTCTTGGAGCCGGGGGCCTTGTACAGCAGGGGCTTGGCGCCCAGCGGGTCTTGCACAAAGCAGTCCAGCTCGCTCCAGTCGTCCAGGTGCAGAAAGCGCGACTCGCCGCCCACGGCGTTCTGCTCGTCGAACTTCATCATCAGCAGCCAGTCGGTGGCTTCGGTCACGAAGGTGCCGTCGGTGTGCATGGTGAACAGACGATAGGCCTGGCGCAGATAGGAGTCGCTGGCGTCGGTGTGCTTGACCAGGAAACGTGCGTAGTACTTGTTGGACATGGAGTCGTGGTTGGCCGGGCCCAGGATATGGCCGATGGCGGTGCCGAACTTCACGTAGTCGTCGCTATCCTGGCTCACGCCTTCCAGGCCCAGCACAAAGCCGCCATGCTTGCGGTCCCTGATGATGTTCACCAGGGTCTCGCCAAAGTCGGCACCCATGTGGGCCTTCAGGCGGCGCGCCAGATGAAAGCGCATGAAAGGCACGTACTCGAGGTTCTGCACGTCGATATCGCGCACATCGGCCAGGAAGGCGTTCAGTGCATCGGTGTTCAGGGTCAGCTTGAGCAGGCGGGGATGCTCGGGGTGAGCGGCGATCTCGTAAGCGGCAGGCTGGATCAGTTGCTGGGGGGTAGTAGCGTTCATGGTGGGGGTACTTCAATCAGGAATGGGCTGATTTGACGCTTCTTGTTTGATACGATCTACGGGGTTAAATGCATTTTTTAATAAGAATTTCAGATTAAATCCATGCTCAGCTACCGCCAACTCGAGCACTTCGTCACCGTCGCCCAGGAGCTGCATTTCTCTCGCGCCGCCGACAAGCTGGGCGTGGCCCAGTCCGCCGTCAGCGTGCAGGTGCAGCAGCTGGAGCAGCAGCTGGGCGTGCGCCTGCTGCAGCGCAACAAGCGCAAGCCCATCACGCTGACCGATGCGGGCGAGCTGCTCTACGAAGAGGCCGTGGCCGTGCTGCGCCATATGGAGCGGGCCCAGCAGATCGGGCAGCTGGCGGCCCAGGGCATGAGCGGCCATGTCAAGCTGGGCTATATCTCCTCGTCCGTGACCTCGGGTGTGCTGGCGCGCATGCTCACGCAGTTCCGCCCCGGCCATGAGCAGGTGCACATGCAGGTGCTGGCCATGGAGACGCCGCGCCAGTTGCAGGCGCTGCAGCAGGGCGAGATCGATGCCGGTCTGCTGCGGCCGCGCCGTCGCTACCCCGAGGGGGTCAAGGCGGTCATCGTGCATAGCGAGCCCTTCATGGTGGCGCTGGCCGAGAATCACCCGCTGGCACGCCATGAATCCATCAGCGTGGCCGATCTGCGCGGCCAGACCTTTATTGCGCCGCAGTTCATCAACGAAAGCGAAGGCTTTGCCGAGGTGCTGGCGCGGCTGGCCGAGACGGCCGGGTTTTCGGCTCGCGAAGCCTATCGCGTCAACGACTTCGTCACGGCAACCAGCCTGGCGGCCGCGGGCTATGGCATTGTGGTGCTGCCCGAGTCGAACCGCCTGCTCAATCAGCCGGGCGTGGCCTTCAGGGCGCTGCGCGACTTCAAGGAAAACGTGCACATGGCGCTGGCCTACCGCGAGCGCGAGAACTCACCCGCAGTGCGCGCCTTTCTGGCCGTGGCCAGAAGCTGCGCTGCCTAGTTACGCGGCTGCGGGCAGGGCGGTGTTGCAGCGCAGGGTTTCGGGTGTTGAACTAGCTAAAATGCTAGCTGCTATCGCTTGCTGATATTAGTTTCTGGATATGAATTGCATTGAATTCAATGCATGAAAAGCGAAGTATGCTCTGTTATTAATAGCGAAAGCCCTGGCCTGCGCGCAGCCGTATAGCCTCTATAAGCGCTGCCGTGTTCCGCAGGCGAGAGCGGGCGCGTAAGCTCTGGTCCATGAAAATCTATCGTAGTGCCCTGCTGCGCTTCGCCGATGACGGCCAAGCGGTTTATGACTCCGACGCCTTGCTGGCGATTGCTCCCGATGCCGCGGGTGTGCAGCGTGTGGTGGCTGCGGGCAGCTGGCAGGCGCTGGCCGACCAGTATCTTGAGCGCGAAGGTGTGCAAGTCATTCACCTGCCCGGCAAGCTGCTGGCACCGGGCTTTGTCGACCTGCATATCCACTACCCGCAGACCGATGTGATCGGCGCACCGGCCCCGGGCCTGCTGCCCTGGCTGGAGAACTACACCTTCCCGCATGAGTCGCGTTTCCACGATCGCGAATATGCCGATGGCGTGGCCGATTTCTTCATGAACGAGCTGCTGCGCAACGGCGTGACCACGGCGCTGGCCTTTGCGACCTCGCATCCGACATCGGTGGATGCCATCATGACGGCTGCGCAAAAGCGCAGCATGCGCATGATTGCCGGCAAGGTGCTGCAGGACCGCAACAGCCCCGATGGCGTGCGCGACGACACCGAGCAAAGCCTGATCGACACCGAAACCCTGATCCAGCGCTGGCATGGCGTGGATCGCCTGGGCTATGCGATCACGCCGCGTTTTGCACCCACCAGCACCGAGGCGCAACTGCGTGGTGCGGGCGAGTTGGCCGCCAAATATGGCGATGTCTGGATTCAGTCCCATGTGGCCGAGAACCTGGACGAAGTCGCCTGGGTCAAGCAGCTGTTTCCCGAGTCACGCAGCTATCTGGCCGTCTACGACGACTTCGGCCTGATGCGCGAGCGCGCTGTTTACGCCCACAGCATCTGGCTCGATGAAACCGACCGCAAGCTCATGCACGACACGCGCTCGGCAGCGGCCATCAGCCCGACCAGCAACCAGTTCCTGGCCAGCGGCTACTTCGACTACATCAAGGCTGACGAGGCGGACATGCTTTACGGCCTGGCCAGCGATGTGGGCGGCGGCATGAGCTTCTCGCCATTTCGCACCATGCAGGCCGCCTATGTGATCGGGCGCGAGAGCCATGCCAAGCAGGGCCTGAGCCTGTCGCCCCAACGACTGTGGTGGCAGCACACGGCGGGCGCTGCGCGGGCCCTGGGTCTGCAGGGCGTGGTCGGCAATCTGCAGCCTGGCTGCGAGGCCGACTTGGTCGTCATCAACCCTGGCTGCACGCCGCTTCTGGAGCGCAAGACCAGCCAGGCGCGCAATCTGGATGAGCTGCTGTTTGCCATGATCATCCTCGGAGATGACCGCCTGATTGAGCAAACCATTGTTTCTCAAGCAAAATAGCGGTCTTGCGCTTGATTTGTGAGCGCACAACGCTATGAAAAATCAAGCGATACAGGACTTCTAATGAGCATCAAGAGCGACAAATGGATCCGTCAGATGGCGGAGCAGCACGGCATGATCGAGCCTTTCGAGCCTGGCCAGGTGCGCCAGGTCGACGGCAAGAAGATCATCAGCTACGGCACCTCGAGCTATGGCTACGACATCCGCTGCGCCCGCGAATTCAAGGTCTTCACGAATATCCACAGCACGGTGGTGGATCCCAAGAATTTTGACGAGAAGAGCTTTGTCGACTTTGAGGGTGACTACTGCATCATCCCGCCCAACAGCTTTGCACTGGCCCGCACGGTCGAGTACTTCCGCATTCCCCGCGACGTGCTGACCGTCTGCCTGGGCAAGAGCACTTATGCGCGCTGCGGCATCATCGTCAACGTGACGCCCTTCGAGCCTGAGTGGGAAGGCTATGTGACGCTGGAGTTCTCCAACACCACGCCGTTGCCGGCCAAGATCTATGCGGGCGAAGGCTGTGCCCAGGTGCTGTTCTTCCAGGGCGACGAGCAATGCGAAGTCAGCTACAAGGACCGCAACGGCAAGTACCAGGGCCAGCATGGCGTGACCCTGCCCAAGGCCTGAAGCCTGTTGCTGCGCCAGAAAGCCCGCTGTGGATACAGCGGGCTTTTTGCTTTCCAGGGAGGCTGCTGGGCGAGATCAGGCGGCTGCCGCCTCGAGCGCCGGCCAGTCCAGGTTGCAGTGCGCGCCCACGCTGGCATGGCGCTGCAGCGCAGCGTCTACCATCAGGCTGCACAGGGCCAGCTGGTTGCGCAATGCGGGGTCGGCGCCGCGCCATTGAGCACGCCACAGCACCAGTTGCTTGGCCGCCGCAATCAGGCTGTGGTTGCTGCGCACAATGCCCACGTTGTGCAGCATGAGCTGCTGCAGCGCCTGGCGCATCTCCTGCTGGCTTTCAGCGCTCAGGTTCTTGCCTGGCTTGCGCTGCCTGCCATGAATGGCCGCAGGCTTGTGCAAGGGCTGCTCGGTCATGCGCAGCGCGGCAGACCTGCCCATGACCACACACTCCAGCAACGAATTGCTGGCCAGCCGGTTGGCTCCATGCAGGCCGGTGCGTGCCACCTCGCCAATTGCCCATAGCCCAGCCACGGCGGTGCGACCGTCCACATGGGCCTGCACGCCGCCGCAGGCATAGTGGGAACAGGGCGCTACGGGAATGGGCTGGGTGGCGATGTCAATGCCGTACGCCGCGCACAGTGCCATGACTCCGGGGAAATGCCGGGCCAGCCAGTCGCGGCTGCGGTGTGTGATGTCCAGCAGCACATGGGGCAGCTGGTGGGCACGCATTTCGCCATCGATGGCACGGGCCACGATATCGCGCGGCGCCAGCTCGGCGCGCGGGTCGTGGCGCAGCATGAAGCGCTCGCCGGGCTGGCCGTGCCGGTCCGGCAGGCAAAGCAAGGCTCCTTCGCCGCGCAGCGCTTCCGAGACCAGGCCCACGGACCGGCCGCCCACCTGCAAGGCCGTGGGGTGGAACTGCATGAACTCCAGGTCGCGCACGACACAGCCCGCGCGCCAGGCCATGGCAATGCCGTCGCCGGTCGCCGTGACCGGGTTGGTGGTGCTGGGGTAGATCTGGCCCATGCCGCCCGTGGCCAGCACGGTATGGCTGGCCAGCATATTCTGCTGCTGGCCATCGGCATTGCGCACGCTGGCGCCCACGCAGCGCTGCTGCAGGTCCTGCAGCAGTTCCATGGCAGTGCAATGCTGGAGCAAGCTAATGTGCTTCAGACGCTGGCAGGCCTGCAGCAGGGTCTGGTGCACGGCCTGCCCGGTGCGGTCGGCCGCATGCACAATGCGCCGAGCGCTGTGACCGCCTTCGCGCGTCAGGTGCAGGCGGCCGTCTGCATCGGTGCTGAAGGGCACACCCAGGGCCTGCAGCCAGGCGATAGCCTGGGGGCCTTGTTCCAGGATGCGGCGCACGGCGCCTTCGTCGCAGAGGCCGGCGCCGGCGATCAGCGTGTCCTGAACATGGGCTTCCAGGCTGTCGGCGGGATCCAGCACGGCGGCAACGCCGCCTTGGGCCCAGGCGCTGGCGCATTCGTCGGCACTGCTTTTGCTGAGCACGGTGATGCGCAGTGTGCTGGGCAGGCTGAGCGCCAGCGTCAGGCCGGCCAGTCCAGAGCCGATGATGAGCACATCGCTGCAAGTCTGAGATTGGGGCATGGTGCTTGTCCTTTCTCAGGCCGGACCGAAGTTCTGGAACAGGGCCGCGTCGCGTTCCAGCTCGCCGCTGGCGCGTACCGGCTGGCGCTGGGCAGCGGCAAAATCCAGCATGCGCTGTATGGGCCTGCGGGCGGCCAGACCCAGCATCGCGTCAAGCTCGATGGCACCGCTGCCTTGCAGCAGGGTTCGCTCCACGCCCGGCAGGCTGTTCATGGCCATCCAGGGGCAGAAGGCGCAGCTTTTGCAGCTGCCACCCGTGCCAGCCGTCGGGGCAGCCAGAAAGTGCTTGCCCGGATAGCGCTGGCGCATGTCGTGAAGAATGCCTTGATCGGTGGCCACGATGAAGGTGTCGGTGGGCAGCTTGCCCACGGCGGCAATCAGCTGAGTGGTGGAGCCCACTACATCGGCCAGCGCCGTGACGGCGGCCGGCGATTCGGGGTGAACCAGAATCGCGGCCTCGGGGTGGGCATTGGCCAGGGCCTGCAGCTCGTCGGCCTTGAATTCGTCATGGACCACGCAACTGCCCTGCCACAGCAGCATATCGGCACCGGTTTGTTGCTGGATGTGGCTGCCCAGATGGCGGTCGGGTGCCCAGAGGATCTTCTCGCCGCGTGCGTGCAGGGCGGCCACGATGTCCTGTCCTACCGAAGAGGTGACCACCCAGTCGGCCCGGGCTTTCACGGCAGCGCTGGTGTTGGCATAGACGACCACGGTGCGGTCGGGGTGAGCATCGCAGAAGCGGCTGAACTCGTCGGCCGGGCAGCCCAGGTCCAGCGAGCAGGTGGCATCGCCGTCGGGCATGAGCACGGTCTTCTCGGGGCTCAGGATCTTGGCTGTTTCTCCCATGAAGCGCACGCCGGCCACGATCAAGGTCTTGGCGGGATGGTTGGCGCCAAAGCGCGCCATCTCCAGCGAGTCGCCCACGCAGCCGCCGGTATCGCGTGCCAGATCCTGCAGCGCACCGTCCACATAGTAGTGGGCAACCATGACGGCATTGCGCTCCTTGAGCAGAGCCTTGATGCGCAGCGCTGTTTCGCGTTGCAGCTGTCTGTCCTGCTGCGGCAGCACCCTGGCCCAGGCCTGGCCTGTGCTGCACTGGCTGCTGCTGCCCGGTGCGGGCTGGTCGAATTCCACGGTTCTGATCGTCATCGTCTCCATCCTGAGTTGTGCTGTTAAATATTTATACTCAATCTGAGTATTATTAAAACCGCTTTTTTTGAATTTGTCACCATGGAGACAAATTAGCTTGAATGGCGTCGCTTTTCAGTGCCGTCAGTGTTCGGGAAGGTAATCCAGAGAACGGATGGATCGCTTATGCATCAATGACTTGATGCTTCTGAAAAATGAGCAAATGGAGGATGTTCAGGCGGGCTGCCTGAGCAGGTGCTGGCGCAGGGCCAGGCGAGTGGCGGCCAGATCCCAGCCGCCCCAGCCGCAGGATTTGAAGAGTACAGGCTTCGTGGAGCGCGACCAGTCCTGATGCACCACGGCGGCCAGCGTGGGCAGGGGGTCGACCTCGATGCCGGCCTGCAGCAGGTCGCCGGCCTCGTGCGCAGCATCGGCGGTGTCAACGACGATCTGGCCCTGGTGCAGAAAGCGCCGGCACAACTCGGGATCCAGCTCCACCATTTGCGGCGTGAAGGCGCCGACAGCGCAGACAAAGGCATCGGGTCTTGCCGCCTCATGCAGCACCACGGCCTGCGCGGGCGTGCAGGTCACGATCAGCGGGCAGTGCCGGGCGGCTTCCTCCAGGTCGTCGGTGATGCGCGCATGCAGACCCAGGTCGCGGGCCTCGTCTGCAAGCCGCTGCGCGCTGCTGGTACTGCGCGAGTGAATCCAGACCTCCTGCGTGCCAAGGCCCTGAGCAAAAGCCTGCATATGGGCGCTGCCCTGCACGCCGGCGCCGACGATGAGCAGGGCGCCTTGAGGCCTGGGGGCCAGGCGGCGCGCTGCCAGCAGCGATACGGCTGCGGTGCGTCTGGCCGTGACGGTGGGGCCGTCCAGAATCAGTTGACGCACTCCGGTCGCTGCATCAAAAACCACGATATCGCCCTGAATGGTAGGCCTGCCCATCCGGGCATTGCCTGGCGTGAAACTGATGAGCTTGGTCATGACCACCTGGCCATCGGTGGCCGGCATGCAGAACAGGCAATTGCCCGCAGCCGTCGGCATGACGATGCGTGGCGGAACCGAGACACTGCAACTGTTTTGCAGCTGGCGCAAGAGTGCTTCGATCTCATCGGCCAGGGCGGACCATGGCAGCAGTGCGGCAGTGGCGCGGGCGTCCAGAGACGCTGTCGAGGGCTGGGTCTGGGCATTCATGGGCAGTCTTATGGGGGCAGCGGACAAGCCTCCGAGCTTACAGAATTGCAAGCCCGGCCCGGTGTTGACCGACAGAATGTCGCAGCACGGACGCTTCTGGCGAAGGCTGCCAGCGCGCACAATAGCCACTGTCTTATCCATCGATTTTGTCGTACACATGTTTGGCTTTTCTCCCCGCTCCGGGCAACGCAAGGACCCTACCTGGACACAAGCGCCTTCCAGCCGTGGTCATGTCGAGCCTGTCTGGCGGGATGGCGGCTCGGCTGCAAGCTATGAGCCGACCCAGCAGCAGGCGGCAGCACCGCGCAAATCCTCTTCGGCCAAGCTCTGGGCATCGGCCGTCCTGGCGGTGGTGGGCCTGCTGGCAGTGGCCTTTCTGTTTCTGAGCATGGTCGATGTGGTGGAGGAACAGGTAGCCCGCAACCAGCCTCAGTCCACGCCTGGCGCGCCGGGCGTGACCCTGATCCCCACGCCTGCCGGCCGCTGAACACCAGGCCAAACGTCAACAATGCTGCGCTGCAGCTTGACTGAGGTGGCAAAAGCACAGCTTGATACCTGCATTCGGAGCCACAGCCCTTAATATCGCCACCCGGCGCAGGCCGCGTGCAACACAGCTAAGGAGTAAGCACCATGAGATGGGAAGGTAACCGCGAGTCGGACAACGTCGAGGATCGCCGCGGAGACGGTGGTGGTGGTGGTGGTGGTGGTTTTCCCATTGGTGGTCGCAGCATCGGCATCGGCACCGTGGTGCTGGCGCTGATTGGCTGGGGCGTGTTCGGCATCAACCCACTGACCACGATTGGCGTTCTCTCCGGTGGTGGCTCGCCCCAGGTGCAGCAGGCTCCAGCGCATCGCCCGGCTGGCGATGACCAGGGGGCCAAGTTTGTCTCCACGGTGCTGGCTTCAACCGAGGATGTCTGGACCCAGATCTTCCGTGAAGGCGGTGCTCAGTATCAGAACCCCAAGCTGGTGCTGTTCACCGGCGTGACGCGCACGGCCTGCGGCACGGGGCAGTCGGCCATGGGGCCGTTTTACTGCCCGGGTGACTACAAGGTCTATCTGGACATGGACTTCTTCAACACCATGAGCCGTCAGCTTGGTGCTCCCGGTGAGTTTGCGCGCGCTTATGTGGTTGCCCATGAAGTGGGCCATCATGTGCAGAACCTGCTCGGCATCTCGGGCAAGGTGGACAGCATGCGTGGCCGTGTCAGCGAACGCGAGCAAAATGCCATGTCCGTGCGCCTGGAGCTGCAGGCCGACTGCCTGGCCGGCATCTGGGCCAACAAGTCGCAGCAGGCCAAGAGCTGGCTGGAGCAGGGCGATATCGAGTCGGCGATGAATGCCGCACAGCAGATCGGCGACGACAAGCTGCAGCGCGAAGCCACGGGCACGGTGCGTCCCGACAGCTTTACCCATGGCTCCAGCGCCCAGCGTGTGCGCTGGTTCACCCAGGGCTACAAGACCGGCAGCGTCAAGGCCTGCGATACCTTCGCAGCTCAGTCGCTTTGAGCCACAAGCTGGTCTGAACCAGGCGTGTGCACTGTCACACGCCTTTGTTTTTGGGGCGGCAGAATGTGAAAATCCGGGTTATCCCGATAGATTGCACGGGATATTGGCAAGGCTTCTAACGCGTGAAAACAGAGGGGGCGAAGGCTTTTCATCTGCAGAAAATCACAAAGCCAACGTGAAAAACCCACTCGGTGCGACAATAACGCCCTCAATGACAAGCTCTTTCTCCAATCTTCACTTGGCTGAGCCCCTGGCACGCGCAGTGGCCGACATGGGCTATGAGTCCATGACTCCGATTCAGGCGCAGGCCATTCCGGTGGTATTGACCGGCAAGGACGTCATGGGCGCAGCCCAGACCGGCACAGGCAAGACGGCGGCTTTCTCCCTGCCCCTGCTGCAGCGCCTGATGCGCCATGAAAACGCTTCGGCATCGCCTGCCCGCCATCCGGTGCGTGCCCTGGTGCTGCTGCCCACGCGTGAACTGGCCGACCAGGTGGCACAACAGATTGCCCTGTACGCCAAGCACACCAAGCTGCGCAGCACCGTGGTGTTTGGTGGCATGGATATGAAGCCCCAGACCATCGAGCTGAAAAAAGGCGTCGAGGTGCTGGTGGCCACGCCCGGTCGTCTGCTGGACCACATCGAGGCCAAGAATGTAGTGCTCAATCAGGTGGAGTATGTGGTGCTGGACGAGGCCGACCGCATGCTGGATATCGGCTTTCTGCCCGATTTGCAGCGTATCCTCTCCTATCTGCCCAAGAGCCGCACCACGCTGCTGTTCTCGGCCACGTTCTCGCCCGAGATCAAGCGTCTGGCCGGCAGTTATCTGCAGGATCCGGTGACCATCGAGGTGGCTCGTCCCAACGAGACTGCGTCCACCGTGGAGCAGCGCTTCTACAAGGTCACGGATGACGACAAGCGTTACGCGATTCGTTCCGTGCTCAAGGAGCGCGACATTCGCCAGGCCTTCATCTTCTCCAACAGCAAGCTGGGTTGTGCGCGTCTGACGCGTGCCCTGGAGCGTGACGGTCTGCGTGCCGCCGCACTGCATGGAGACAAGAGCCAGGACGAGCGCCTGAAGGCGCTGGAAGCCTTCAAAGCCGGCGAGGTGGATCTGCTGGTCTGTACCGATGTGGCCGCGCGAGGTCTGGACATCAAGGATGTGCCCGCAGTCTTCAACTACGACGTGCCTTTCAATGCGGAAGACTATGTGCACCGCATCGGTCGTACCGGCCGAGCCGGCGCATCGGGCCTGGCCGTGACTCTGGTGACCGATCATGACAGCCGCAATGTGGCCGACATCGAAAAGCTCACCAAGAAGAAGATCGAAGTCGAACCTGCGCCCATGCTGGATTTCCGTCCGGCACGCCGCAGCCGCAGCGATGAGGAATATCGTCCACGTCGCGAGCGTGAATTCGATGCAGCATCGCGTGGCGGTCATGCGCATCGTCCATCGCGCATGGCCCAGCGCCCTGTCAATCTGGATCCGTTCTTTGACAAGCCTTATGAGGCCAGCAGCGCCAGCGAGACCGCATCCTGGGACAGCAAGCATGCAGCCCCGGTCAAGAGCGCAAGCATCAAGCCCAAGCGCAAGATTGCCGCTTTGTTCAAGGCTCCCGTCGTGGCTTCCTGAACACCGGGTCATCGCGCCAAAAGAAACGCCTGCGGATGCAGGCGTTTCTTTTTTGAAGCTTCAGCCTTTGCTGCCAGGCACCTGAGCCTGCGGACACTGCAGCTGTATCAGCTCTCGTTCGTCCATGCGCTCCCCGATTCTCATCATGCTGAGGCAGCCGCCCCAGACGCAACCGGTGTCCATGGCCATCAGATCGGGCCGGTTGACATGGCCCAGCGTGGACCAGTGCCCAACAGCCATGGGTGTATCGGCAGTGAGCCGGCCCGCCACATCGAACCAGGGCATCAGTCCTTCGGGTGCGTGATCGGCGGATTCCGCGCTCTCAAAATCCATGACGCCGTCGGCACTGCAAAAACGCAGACGGGTAAAGGCGTTGACGATGCAGCGCAGTCTGTCATCGCCTTGCAGGTCGGCGGACCAGCGATCGGGCTGGTTGCCGTACATATTCTGCAAAAAACGCGCATGGTCGGCATGCTGAAGCACGGCCTGAACTTCGGTGCTCAAGGCCACGGCATCCTGCACACTCCATTGAGGAAGCACGCCGGCATGCACCATGAGAAGGTTCTCACCCAGCGCATTGGTGTGCAGGCGAGCCAGAGGCTGCTGGCGCAGCCAGTGCAGCAGGTCATCGCAATCGGGTGCGCTCAGAACCTGGGCCAGAGTGTCGCGCTTGCTTTGACGGCGAAGGCCCCGGGCTGCGGCCAGCAGGTGCAGGTCGTGATTGCCGAGCAGAGGGCGAATGGCATCGCCGCCCTGCATGCAGCGGCGCAATACCTCGGCGGATTTGGGGCCGCGATTGACAAGGTCGCCGAGCACGTAAAGTGTGTCCCGACTTGCGGAAAAATCCACGGTTTGCAATAAGCGCTCGAAAGCGTCATCGCAGCCCTGGATGTCTCCGATACAGTAAAGTGCCATGGTCTTCTTTCTGATGGACGAGTCAGGGATTTTCTGCTGTTTGCATTGCTGACACTGCTTAATGGGGTGTTTGTAATGTCGAAACTGGCATTGGCCTTCCGGCTGCAGGGCAGGATTGCCGGCTTTGGCAAAGCTCGTGAGCAAGGACGCCCAAGCTGAGCTGGAGTTGCTTGAGAGTCCACGCAGTTTCTGTCTTTCGTGCAGCTTGGAATTACCTCTATCGGACGCTCAGCGGTATTTGGGTGGGGCTGCGATCAGCGATGGATTGGCCGTTTGGCTGATATCTCCGGGAATATTGGAAAGGACAGCAACCATTTCGGCAACGACTATCGCCGTAACTGCTATTACATTTATAACGATTATCTTTGGAGAGCTGGCTCAAAAGCGTATCGGGCAGCCCTATTCAGCGCTGGCTTCGGCATGGCAAGGCGCACCATGGCCTGGGTTGCATCTATCTCAAAGTCCTTTGTTCGTTTGTTGTCATTTTCAATGCATGTCATATTGACTTTGCTGCGGATTAGTGAGTTCACCTGTGCAGCAATGGCTGAGGAAGAAATCGCAGCTGGTTTGGAGCAGGGGCGTCAGCCAGGCTTGATGGAGGTGCATGAACACCAGACGGTGTAAGCGCATTTCATTTAGACGATATTTATCTGACGTATTCAATGTTATTTACGCCGATATGTATTGTGTGGGTGGCGAAATGGCGATGCATCAGGTTCTGCAGGCCTGTGTCTGGCTGTTGCCCGGATGGAGAGCTGGGAAGACATTCCTGGTTACTGCATGCCGCAGCTCGCTGGACGAGATGCAAGGCATCATCGGCGTGCCCAATGGGCTGGCGCTCGCTGAGAAATCACAAGACCTGCAGGGAGAGCAGGCGCTGGCTTTGAAATTATTGCCTGAGACTTGGTGCGAGCCGAGGCGGCTGGATCAGTTGCGTGCCAATGCAGGGAGCGGGGTGTTTGTCGTCGAGAAATATGGGGCGGAGCAGGGCATCACAACACCGCATGATTGGCTCTAAGTCAGTGCCAGAGAGCTTTGCTTCTTGGAGGAGGTTGAGGCCTAGGCAACTCGCAGAGAAGACGGATTCTGACTGCTCAAGGGCCTGATGCCTATTCAGAATTGAAGGCCAGGCTGACTATTTGAGTATTGCCAGGCGAAGGCCGGGGCGCACCATAACACGCCGGCCGGTTTATTCCTTGCCCAAGCAGCCATTTGCCCGTTCCGGACGTGAAGGTCTTGTGTGGTGGCTGGATATTTGAGCTGATCGATTTGGACGAAAGCGTATCGACGGGATATTGGCAGCTCCTGAGGCTGAATAGCTATTTATTAACACGTGGTTGCATTTTATAGATATTCTGAATTGTGGTTTTTGCTTACTAGGAAAATCATGAATTTGAAATTCCGGCATTTATAATGAGTTCACTTTAATCAACCAAGAAGCGCAAATCATGAGCACTTACAAGGAACTCCTGAAGCAGAGAGAAGAGCTGGAACAGCAAATCAACGAAGCCCGTTCGCGTGAACTGGCTGAAGCTGTGAGCAAGGTTCGCGGCCTGATTGCCGAGTACGGCTTGACTGCTGAAGATGTTTTCCCTCCCGCTCGCGCGCGCTCTTCCGCCAATGCGGGCGCCAAGGTGGCCCCCAAGTATCGTGATCCTGCTACGGGTCAGACTTGGACCGGTCGTGGCAAGCCGCCAAAGTGGATTGCAGACCAGGATCGCGAAAAGTTCGCTATTTGATCTGCTTTTGCGCACGTTGAAAGAGCCCGCCTTGGCGGGCTTTTTTCATGGCTGCAAGGTTTGCGGCAGCGCAAACAAGAGTTCTCTTCGATGCTGGCGACTACGCGGCACAATAAGAGTCCATGAACAAGCAGGTGTTGATTGCGGGTGGCGGTATTGGCGGTCTGGCAGCTGCCATTGCGGCGGTGCGGGCTGACTGGGATGTGCGCCTGTTCGAGCGTGCAGCGCAGTTTTCCGAAGTCGGAGCCGGTATTCAGCTGGGGCCCAATGTGGTGCGCTGTCTTCAGGCATGGGGGCTGCAGCGATCGTTGCTGCAGGTCGTGGCCTGCCCTTTGTCCTTGCGAGCCTGCAGTGCCGTGACGGGGCAAGAGCTGGGGCGATTGCCCCTGGGCGCAGATATGGTGCAGCGCTATGGAGCCAACTACCTGACCATTCATCGCGCCGACCTGCACCAGATCCTGCTGGAGGCCTTGCAGGCTCTGCCAGAGGCTCACCTCAACCTCGACCAGTTCGTCAGCAGCTATAGCCAGCAGGACGGCGTGGTCACCATTCGCACCAGTACCGGCAAGCTCATCGAGGGCGATGCCCTGATCGGCGCTGATGGCGTGCGCAGTGCCGTGCGCGCACAGATGCTGGGTGATGGCCCGCCGCGTGTGACCGGGCACCTGGCCTACCGTGCACTGGTGCATCAGGCCAATCTGCCCAAGCGCTTGCGCACCAGCGAGGTCACGGCCTGGCTGGGTCCGCAGCTGCACGCCATTCAGTACCCCGTGCGCCGCGGCGAGCTGCAGAACCTGGTGGTCATTGTGCAGGGGCCGGCCCCCGAGGATCTGGACAACTGGGATCACTCGGCCAATCTGCCCGATCTGCTGCAGCATCTTCAGGGCGCATGCGCTTACCTGCAGGATCTGGTTCAACATGTTCCCGATGTGGGTGGTGAATGGCGTTTGTGGCCGGTGGCCGACCGGCAGCCGGTGTCGTCAGAGGCCCAGATGGCGCAGGGCCTTGTGGCACTGCTGGGCGATGCGGCCCATCCCATGCGTCCCTATCTGGCACAGGGTGCGGGCATGGCCATCGAGGATGCAGCCGAGTTGCAAAGTGCTCTGTCCATGCATGATCTGGATGTCAGTCTGCGGCTGCGCCGCTATGCGCTGAATCGCTGGCAGCGCAATGCCAGGGTGCAGGAACGCTCGCTGCGCAATGGCCGGATCTTCCACGCGACGGGGCCTGTTCGCTGGGGGCGCGATCTGTCGTTGCGCGCCCTGGGCGGGCGCATCATGGATGTGCCCTGGCTCTATGAGGGCGCGCTCTAGCAACCGGTTGCCATAGCCGGAATGGTTTTCGCGCCGGTGCCTGCCTGGCAGATAGACTGCCTCAGTTGCTGGCCTTGTGCAGCAATGGCGAAGGCTTGATGAGCTGGTAAGCCAGCACGCCGCTGCCCAGCATGGCGGCAATCATCAGCATCACGGCCTGATAGATGTCGGCATTCTGGCGTTCCGCAACGCCTGCGACCAGGCCCGACAGCCACTGCATGAGTGCTGCTCCTAGGAACATGGCCATGGTGAAGATGGACAGTGCGCGTCCCGTCGTGGCCGGTGGGTAGGAGGAACGCACATCGGCATAGATCAGCGTGCCGTAGCCCGAAAGCACACTCATGACCAGCAGCAGCAGCACGCTGCCTACGGATTGGTGGAGCAGGGCCAGCGCTACAAAAACGGTTGCCATGAGCAGCGCAAAGCGTGCAATGCGCTGGCGACGCCTGGCCGGACCGGGGTCCAGCCGGCCGAACATGGAAGGCACAAACAGCGAAATGACGGAGCAGGCCAGGGCCACATTGCCGGTCGTGACCAATGAAAACTGGTAGCGATCCATCAGCATGGGACTGAGCCAGAGGCCGCGCACGGTGAGAAACGAGGCGTAGCTGACCATGCCCAGCAGCACAATGCCCCAGGTATGGGGCAGCAGCAGCAGGCTGCCAAAACCTTGCAGTGCCTGCATGAAGCCGGGCTTGGGCTGGGCATCGCCGGGAAGCTCGGGCTCGTGCACCTTGAAGAAAATCAGCAGCCAGGACAGCGCACTCAGCACCGCCAGCAGCGCAAAGCCGGCACGCCAGCCCATGTGCTGCACCAGCCAGGCCATGGGTGTGCCGGTAAACAGCAGGCCCAGCCCGCCCAGGCCAAGGCCTATGCCCGAGAGGTAGGCAAATTTATCGGCCGGAAAGTGGCGCGCGATAAACATGGTGCTGGCCAGAAAGGCGGGCGAGCAGCCCACGCCGATCAGCAGCTGACCCAGCATCAGCCAGGAATAGCTGGGTGCGAGTGCAGACAGCGCGGCGCCCGCAATCGACAGCGGAAAGGCCAGCAGCACGGTGCGGCGCAGGCCGTAGATATCCATGCCTATGCCCATGAGCAGCTGGGCCACGCCGAAGGACAGTGCAAACAGCCCGGCAAACGAGCCCAGCGACTGCGCGGACAGGCCGAAGTCCGTGCGCAGACCGTCGGCGATGATGGAGGTGACGGTTCTGAAGGCCTGGCTCAATGCAAAGCCTGTGAGCAGGCAGACCAGCATGGCCCAGGCGGAAGAGTCGGGTTTGGGGCTGGCGCTCGGCGCAGCCTCGGCGGCGCTGTGATCGGAAGACATGGACAGTTTTGTTGCGATGTTAGGTTTTGCACGGAGCCTAAAGAATTCAGGCTGCCCGCGCTGTCACGAAAGAGCAGCAGGGGCAGCCTGAATGGCGATGGCCTTGATGACCGGCCTACAGCTCGGTGCGCAGGCTCCAGATCTCGGGGAACAGCACCACGTCCAGCATCTTCTTGAGATAGCTCACGCCGCCGGTGCCGCCCGTGCCGCGCTTGAAGCCGATGACGCGCTCCACCGTGGTCAGGTGGCGGAAGCGCCAGAGACGGAAGGCATCTTCGATATCGGCCAGCTTTTCTCCCAGCTGGTACAGATCCCAATACTTGTGCGGATCGCGGTAGACGGTGATCCAGGCCTGTTTCACGCCCTCGCTGGCCTCATAGGGCTGGGTCCAGTCGCGCTGCAGGCGGTCGGCAGGCACGGCGATGCCTTCGCGGGCCAGCAACTGCAGGGCCACGTCGTACAGCGATGGCGATTCGTAGGCGGCCTGCACCTGGGCCAGCAGATCGCTGCGGTGGGCGTGGGGCTGGAGCATGGCCGCGTTCTTGTTGCCCAGTGCGAACTCGATGCAGCGGTACTGGTAGCTCTGAAAGCCGCTGGAGTTGGCCAGATAGGGGCGCATGGCCGAGTATTCGGGCGGCGTCATGGTGGACAGCACGGTCCAGGCACTGACCAGCTGCTCCATGATGCGCGAGACGCGCGCCAGCATCTTGAAGGCATCGGGCTTGGTCTCGCCCGATGCATTGGCAATGGCTGCCGTAGCCGCGCGCACCTCGTGCAGCATCAGCTTCATCCACAGCTCGCTGGTCTGGTGCTGCACGATGAACAGCATCTCGTCATGGGCGGGCGACAGCGGATGCTGGGCCGTGAGAATCTGGTCCAGATGCAGATAGTCGCCATAGCTCATGTCACGGCTGAAGTCGAGCTGGGCTTTCTCGTCGCGGACGATGGCTGCGCCGCCATGCAGGGGGCAACCGGAGGATTCATTCGTCATGGTCAAATCATCTTTGATAGGTCAGTGCGTGCAGCGTAACCGAATCCGGGCACACAAAGCCTGCAAGAACGTGGATGCAAGCTGCCATAGCTTTGCGTAAAGTCGGGCCAGTCAAAGACCGATGACAGAAAACGCACTCAGCCGAGATTCACGCCATGCCCAGTCCTCTGCCTTCCACCGCCGATGCAAATTCGCAAACAGATGAGCGCATGATCCAGTGCTGCCGCTGGCTGGAGAGCGAAGAGCCCATGCCCGCGCTGGAGGTGCTGGCTCAGCGCCTCGGGCTCAGTCCCTGGCAGTTGCACCGCAACTTCAAGCGCGCCACGGGGCTTACGCCCAAGGCCTATGCCAAGGCCTATCGCGGCAGGCATGTGCGTGCCGCGCTGGCGCAGGAGGCCAGCGAGTCGGTCACCGATGCGGCCTATCTGAGCGGCTATGAAGCCAGCAGCAGCTTCTACAAGGATGCACCGGCCATGCTGGGCATGGCGCCGCAGTCCTATCGCAGGCGCGGCCAGGACCAGCGTATCCGCTTTGCGCTGGCCGAATGCTCGCTGGGCAGCCTGCTGGTGGCCAGCACCGACAAGGGTGTGTGCTGCGTGTTGCTGGGCGATGATCCCCATGCGCTGGTGGACGATCTGCAGCAGCGTTTTGCGGCGGCGCAATTGATCGGGGCCGACGCCCAGTATGAGCAGACCGTGGCCCAGGTGGTGGCCCTGATGGAGCAGCCCCGACTGGGGCTGGCCCTGCCGCTGGATATTCAGGGCACGGCATTTCAGCAGCGCGTGTGGCAGGCGCTGCAGAGCATTCCGGCCGGGCAGACCGTCAGCTACAGCGAACTGGCCCGGCAACTGGGCCAGCCCAGCGCCACGCGGGCCGTGGCCAGCGCGGTGGCGGCCAACCCGATTGCAGTGGCCGTGCCCTGTCATCGTGTGCTGCGCAACGACGGCAGCATCTCGGGCTATCGCTGGGGTGTGGAGCGCAAGCGTGCGCTGCTGCTGCGCGAGGCCCAGCAGGCCCGACTCAAGCTCTCTTAAAGAGAGCTGCTATCGCATGATCCTCAATGACTTTGAATTGATTTCTATCCGAAATCATTGGTTGATGAGCGATAGCAGCTATGAATTTAATGAATAAAGCACAGGTACGCTACGGCGCAGCCCCCTGTGATAGAAAACCGCATGCTGCTTGAAGTCTTCATTGCCCTGCCCGCGCGTTACCGCTTTGACGAATTCGTGCATTTCCATGATCGCGACGAGCAGCAACTGGCCGAGCGGGTCGATGCCGCTGCGCGCAGCCTGCACAAGGCCATCATGTGGAAGCGCAGCCCCGCCTTGCTGCAGCTGCAATGGCAGACCGGACAGGTACAGGCCAGCTTGCATGCAGCGCACACAGAGCCGGCAGAGGCAGACCGGGCTGCGCTGCAGGCCATGGTGAAACGCATGCTGGGGCTGATCTACGCGCCCGGCCAGCTGGAGCTGGCGCATGGCGGCCACCGCGAGCTGGGCGCGCTGCTGTCGCGCCAGGCCGGCCTGCATGTACCCGGCTCGCCCACGCCCTTCGAGGCGCTGACCTGGGCCATCACCGGCCAGCAGATCACGGTGGCCGTGGCCGTTTCGCTGCGGCGCAAGCTGATCGCGCTGGCGGGCGAGCCGCTGGCGCAATACGGGGACATGCCGGCCCTGCACGCCTATCCCGATGCACAGCGTGTGGCAGCCTTGGGGCTGGATGCGCTGCGCGGCGCGGGCTTTTCCCAGGCCAAGGCCCAGACCCTGCTGGCCGTGGCCCAGGCCGTTGCCGAGGGGCAACTGCCGCTGGACGACTGGGCCGCCCGCAGCGCCGCCGGGCGCTGGGCCGAGGAGGATGTGGCCGCTGCCTCGGCGCAATTGCTGGCGGTCAAGGGCATAGGGCCGTGGACGGTGAATTACACCTTGCTGCGCGGCTATGGCTGGCCCGACGGCAGCTTGCACGGTGATGTGGCGGTGCGCCGGGCCATCGGCCTGCTCACGGGTGGAGACAAACCCGATGCGCGTGCCGCCAGCGACTGGCTGGAACAGTTCAAGCCCTGGCGCGCGCTGGTGGCCGCGCACCTGTGGGCCTCGCTGGCCGACAGCGCCTATTGAGAGGCGACAGGCGGCAGCGCTTCAGAGCGGCGACAGCACCAGCAGCAGCAGGCGTGCGGGTTGGCCCGAGGCGTTGGCCAGCCGGTGCTCGCTGTCCACCACCAGCGTGGCAGTGTCGCCCGCATGCAGCAGCACCTGCTCCTGGGCGGTGAAGACTTCGATGCTGCCTTCGAGCACGTGAAAGACCTCGCGCGTGCCTGCGCGATGGGCCGCGAAATGGCTGGAGACCGCATGCGGCGGAAAGTGGTAATGCACGAGGTTCACACCCGCGCTGGGGCTCGCCAGGGCCAGGCGCTCCACGCCGCTGGCCTCGTCGACAAAGCGCAGGTTCTCGCCGGCGCGCGTGATCTGCGCGCTGGGGGCACTTTGCACCAGCTCGCCCAGCTCGCAGCCCAGACCTTGTGCAATCGCCATGGCATTGCGCAGGCTGGTGGCCAGCAGGCCGCGCTCCACGCGCGACAGCGCGCCCGGCGAAACACCGCTGGCCTGGGCCAGCTGATCCAGTGTGATGCCCAGCTGGGCGCGGCGCGCGCGGACGGCGGCGCCGAAAAGCGCATCCTGCTCCGATGCCTGCGATGCGGTGGTGGAGTTCAAGTCTGGCTCCTTGTCATGGCGTCTGTTCTTGTGTTGAAAATTTTCCTATGAGAAAATAATTTTGCGTATAGGAAATTATTTTTCGAGGATGAATGCAATGTACATGTTTATCAGTGCCTTGCCCGTGGCCACCGTCATCGCCGTCCTGCTGGCGGGCTGGCGCTCGCTGCATGCAGCAGCGCTGGGAGTGGCGGTGGCGCTGCTGGTGATTGCCGCAGCCTTTGCGCAGCCCGCTTCAGCATGGCTGGCCGCGGGCATGCACTGGGCGCCGGTGCTGCTGGAAGTGCTGCTGATCGTGGCCGGCGGGCTGCTGCTGTCCGAGGTGCTGCGCGCGTCGGGAGCGCAGAAGGCCCTGGCCGACTGGCTGCTGGCCAGGGCCGGCAGCGGCACGGGCGCCGTGCTGCTGGTGGTGCATGGCATCACGCCGTTTGCCGAGTCGGTCACCGGCTTTGGCGTGGGCGTGACCATAGGCATACCGCTGCTCGCGCACTTCGGCTTGCCGCCGCGCAAGGTGGTGCTCATCGGCCTGCTGGGCCTTTGTGCCGTGCCCTGGGGCTCCATGGGGCCGGGGACGCTGGTGGCGGCCACCATGGCGGGTCTGCCGTTCAAGGAGCTGGGTCAGGCTTCGGCCCTGGTCAGCGTGATTCCGTTTGTCATCACCGGCATGGCGGCGGCGGCTCTGGCGAGTGCGCCGGGCCGTCGCTGGCCGGCTCTGCTGCAGGGCCTGCTGTCGGGCTTGTCGCTGACGGCGGCCGTGGCTCTGATGAATACCCTGGCAGGCACGGCGCCAGCGGGGGCACTCGGTGCCTTGCTGGTGGTGGGCTGGCATCTGCTGCGCCTGCGCGTGTCGCAAGCGGACGCGGGCAAGCCGCCCCTGAGCGCACCGGGGCGGCGTGCGCTGGCGGCCTATGCGCTGCTGCTGGGTGGCGTGCTGGCGGCCGCAGCGCTGCTGCGTACCCTGGATCTGCCCGCTGCTTGGCATGGGCTGGCTTCGCCGGGACTGTGGCTGCTGGTGGCGGCGGTTTTTTTCACGCGAGGCCGGCCGGCGCGCCCATCACTGGCAAAGGTCTGGCGCTCCTGGCTGCAGGTGGCGCCGGTCACGGCGCTGTTCATTGTGCTGGGCGTGCTGATGGCGGTTTCGGGCATGGCCGCGCAACTGGCCCAGGCGCTGGCCCGCAGCGGGCCGCTGTATCTGCTGGCCGCACCGTTTGTGGGAGCGCTGGGCGGCTTCGTGACCGGCTCCAATACCGGGGCGAATGCCATGTTCGCGGCCACGCAGGCCGAGATAGCCCATGCGCTGGGCGCGCCGCTGCTGCCATTCATGGCGGTGCACAACGTCAGTGCCTCGCTGCTGCTCATGGCATCGCCCGGCAAGGTGGAGATGGCGGTGCAGTTGCTGGCGCAGGGAGCTGACCAGCGGCGCTGGGTGCAGCAAAGCGTGCTGATGCTGGACCTGGCCGCCGTGGCGCTGATGGGCGTGCTCAATTGGAGCTGGGCGCGGGCCTGACCGGATGCCGGCCGGCCCGCCCCCGGTGCCTGCCTCAGGTCACGGCGTGCACGGTATTGAACTCGGGCCGTTGCCATTCGCCCGATTCCAGCACCTGGCGCAGATGCTCGACGGCGTTCCAGACATCGGCAAAGCCCACATACAGCGGCGTGAAACCGAAACGCAGAATGTCCTTGTGCCTGCCCGTGCCGCCGTCGCCCTTGCGGAAGTCGCCGATCACGCCGCGTGCAATCAGCGCCTGGACAATGGCGTAAGCGCCGCTGCCCTGGCCATTCACGCCCAGGCCTTCTTCCCGGGTCAGGCAGACCTGGGAGCCGCGTGCCACATGCTCGCGCGGTGTCGCCAGACCCAGGCCGTGGCCCTGGCAGCGCTCTTCCACGAGCTGGATGAACAGATCGGTCAGCGCCAGCGATTTCTTGCGTAGCGCGGCCATGCCGCCGAAAGCCTCGGCCTCGGTGTAGATGTCGATACCGCACTGCAGCACGCTCATGCTGATCATGGGCTGGGTGCCGCAGAGATAGCGCTGGATGCCCTGGGCGGGGTGGTAGTCTGGCACGAACTTGAAGGGCTCGGCGTGGCCGAACCAGCCCGACAGCGGTTGCCAGAAACGGTTGATCAGACGCGGATGCGCCCAGACAAAGGCCGGCGCGCCGGGGCCGCCGTTGAGGTATTTGTAGCTGCAGCCCACGGCGAAGTCGGCATCGGCGCCCTTGAGGTCCACGGGCACGGCACCTGCGCTGTGGCACAGATCCCAGACGCAGAGAATGCCTTTGGCATGGGCGGCGGCCGTGACGGCTGCCATATCGTGCATGGCACCCGTGCGGTAGTTGACATGGGTGAGCATCGAGATCGCCACATCGGTCTGCAGCGCGCCGGCGATTTCCTCGGGCTCGAGCAGCACCAGCTCCAGGCCGTATTCCTGGCAGACGGACTGGGCGATATAGAGATCGGTGGGGAAGTTGCTGCGCTCGCTGATCAGCTTTTTGCGGCCGGGCGCATCTTCGCGGGCGATGCGTGCAGCAGCGCTCAGCACCTTGTAGAGATTGATGGAGGTGGTGTCGGTGAACACCAGCTCGCCCTGGCCCACGCCCAGCCAGGGTGCGAACTGGTTGCCAAGGCGCTCGGGCAGCGTGATCCAGCCCGCCTTGTTCCAGGAGGTGATGAGGTCCTGGCCCCATTCCTGCGTCACCACTTCGGCCGCGCGCGCGGCGGCAGCCTTGGGCTGGGCGCCCAGGGAATTGCCGTCCAGGTAGATCATGCCCTGGGGCAGGGCAAAGCGTTCGCGCAGCGCGCGCAGCGGGTCCTGGGCGTCCAGAGCCTGGCAATCTTGCAAAGTGGTCATTGTCTTCCTTCTCTCATTTTGATAGCTACTGACGATGATTGTGTCTACGCCAGAGCCGGTTCTGATTCAAATATGGCTGGACTCGAATTCGCCCATTGTGTCCGAGACCGGGGCGGCCCCGCTGCCTCGCACCAAGCGCATCAGAGCAGGCTGCGCAACACGGCACGCACCGGCGAGGCATCGGCTTCCGTGAGTTTGAGCGGCAAGGCGATCAGCTCATAGTCGCTTTCGCTCACTGCATCGAGCACCAGGTTCTCGAGCACGCGCAGGCCGCGCTGGCGGATTACCATATGGCTGTCCAGGCTCTTGCTGCTGGCGGGGTCTATGCTGGCAGTGTCTATGCCGATCAGCTTGACGCCGAGGTCGGCCAGCTTTCGCACGGTTTCGGGGGCATAGGCGGCGAGGTCGGCGTCCCAGCCGGTGGGCGCTTTCTCGTAGGTGCGCACCAGCACGCGCGCGGGCAGGTCGGCATCAATGGCGTGCGCTATGTGATGCCATTCGATCAGCGGCCCGCAGCCTATGGCGTGGATCACGCGGCAGTGGCCGAGAAAGGCATCCAGATCGACAATGCCAATGGCCGCACCCTGCGCATCGTAGTGCAGCGGCGCATCGGCATGCGCGCCCACATGGGGCGAGAGATGAATGGCGCTGACATTGACCGGGCAGCCCGGGCCAATGCTGGCCACCCATTCCTGGCTATAGGGCGTGTCGCCCGGAAACACCGGAGCGGCAGGATGAATGGCAGGAGAAATATCCCAGATCTGGCGTGTCATGGTGTGTATGAATGGGGTCAGTCGCTTGTGATCGATAACAGGCCCGAGTGCGGGACGGCCAGCAAGGGCCGCCCCGCAGCAAAGGCCGTCGTCCCCCTTCGGGGGAAGGCGCGCTAGCGCCTCAGGGGGTCACTTTCTTTCTATACCAAAGAGCATAGACCAGCACCAGCACGATCAGAAACGGCACGCCCACCAGCACGGTAGTGTGGAACTCCTTGGTAAACAGCGTGGTGACGATCACGCCCGCCATCAGCAGCGCCCCGACCAGCGTCAGCACGGGAAAGCCCCACATGCGGAACTCCAGCTTCTTGCCCGGGTGTTCGCGCTGCCAGCGCGGGCGGAAGAACAGATGGGTCACGAACACCATGAACCAGGCAAACATGGCGCCAAACATGGCGATCGACATCATCAGCTCCAGCGACTGCTCGGGCTTGAGCACGTTGAGCACCATGGCCACGGCCATGCCCAGGCAGGAGACGGCAATCGCGCCCAGCGGCACGCCGCTTTTGCTGAGCTTGCTCAGTCCCTTGGGGGCATAGCCGCCGCGCGAGAGGCTGAACATCATGCGCGAGGTGACGTAGAGCTGGCTGTTCATGGCCGACAGCGAGGCCAGCAGCACCACGAAGTTGAGGGTCGCGGCCGCGCCCGGGATCTGCAAAATCTCCATCACCTTGACAAACGGGCTCTTGTCCGTGCCCGCATGGCTCCAGGGCACGATGGCCAGCATCAGTGCCAGCGACAGCAGATAGAACAGCACCAGGCGCAGCACCGTGGTGCGGAAAGCGCGAGTCACGGCCTGCTTGGGGTTCTGGGCCTCGCCGGCAGCAATGGCAATGGACTCCAGGCTCAGATAGCTGAAGATGGCCACGATCACGCCCACCCAGGTGCCCCACCAGCCGTTGGGGAAGAAGCCGCCATCGACAAAGTAGTTGTCGAAGCCCACGCCCTCGGGTCGGGTGCCGAAGACCACATAGGCGCCGATCAGGATGAAGGCCACGATGGCAATCACCTTGACCATGGAGAACCAGTACTCGACCTGGCCGAAGGCCTTGACGCTGGTGGCATTGACGGCGGCAAGCAGGACCGAGAACAGCGCCACCCAGATCCATGGGTCCACCGTGGGGAACCAGTAGGCCATGTACTTGCCCACGGCCGTGACCTCCATGCCCACGGCCAGCACCACGGCTCCCCAGTAGGCATAGCGCACCACAAAGCCGGCCAGCGGACTGATGTAGTGCTCGGCATAGGCGCCGAAGGAGCCCGAGGTGGGGTGGGCCACGGTCATCTCGGCCAGGCATCCCATGAGCAGCAGGCCGATGAAGGCGCCGATGGCGTAGCTGATGAGCACGCTGGGGCCGGCAAAGCCGATGGCAAAGGCGCTGCCCATGAAGAGGCCGGTACCGATGGCGCCACCGATGGCGATCATGGTCATCTGGGCGGAGTTCAGGTGCTGCTGCAAGCCTGTCTCGCGTTGCTGAATACTGTCAAAGTTGGCCATTGCTGACTTGCGCATGCGAAAAATCGAAGCGGCAAGTATCCCGCGAATGACCGGCTGCAGCGGCGTGGCGGCGAATGTCCCTGGCGCAGGCCCAGCCGGCTCAGCGCGGCATTCCTGCGTAGTTGCCGGGCGTCAGCGCATGATGGGCCTTGAAGGCGCGCTGCATATGGGCCTGGTCGGCAAAGCCCATCTGTTGAGCGACCGAGGCCAGGGGCTCGCCCTGGGCCAGCAGGTGGCGCACGCCATTGAGCCGCAGGTTCAGGCGGTAGGCCCCGGGCGTGACGCCGGTGACGGCCCTGAAGCGGCGGATGAAACGGCTGGGGCTCATGCCGCAGCGCAGGGCCAGGGCCTGGACGCTGGTTTCGTCTTCGGGGCTGCGGTGCATGTGCTGCAGCGCAGGCAGGACGGCATCGGGTGGCCGGGGCTTTTCGGCATGAGTGTGGGCGGCACTGCCCAGCAGCTGCAGGAAATCCGCCAGTGATTGCTCGTGCTGCCGCAGTTGCGTGTCCGTGGCGCTGCCGGCAAGCGGCTGGCAGAGACTGTCGGTCCAGCGCGAGATGCCGGGCTCGTTCAGGGCGCGCCGGGCAAAGCGCAGGGCGCCGACGCCGAGCCGCTCATGAACCCAGTCGGCCTGCACGAACAGCATGCGGTAGGACCATGGCTGCAATGTCTCGGGGTTGCAGGCATGCCAGTGGCCGGGCTCGATCAGCACCACGCTGCCCGCGCTCAATGTTTCGGGGCCATCGTCATGCAGAAACAGGGTCTCGCCCTCATCCACGATGCCTATGGAGTACTGCGCGTGCGCATGCAGCCGGTAGCTGTAGCAGGACTGGCGGCTGATGCGCAGCTCGGCCCAGGGCAGGGCCGGGTGGCGGTGGAAATGGTGGCTGGGGGCTGGCATGACGGCCTCATCATGCCAGCATGCTGACCACGCTTGCCACCAGCACCATGGCCAGGGCCTGGTTCAGCCGCCGCTGACGCAGGGGCGTGCTCAGCCATTGGGTCAGTGCATGGCCCAGCGCGGCCCAGCAGCCAACGCCGAGCAGGCAGGCCAGCAAGGAGACGGCGCAAAACAGCAGCAATGCAGCAGACAGCGAGACCTGCTGCGCCGCCAGAGGGGCCACAAACATGCCGATGCCCGAAAGCGCCACCAACCAGGCCTTGGGGTTGAGGCTCTGAATGGCAATGCCTTGCACGAACGCTCCGCCTGGACCGGCCGGCAGTGACGAGGGCACGCTTTCCCTGGCTGCCCGGCCATGGGCCCCGGGGGCATTGGCCAGCTGCCAGGCCAGCCAGAGCAGATAGAGAGCACAGACACGCGGCGCCCAGCGCAGCAGTTCGGGCTGCTTGAGCAGCCATTGCCCGCTCTGGCCCATCAGCCAGACGATGACGGCGTAGCTGACGCTGGCTCCCAGTACATAGCAGAAGGCGGCGCCAGCGCGGCCGTTGCCATGGCGCAGGGCCAGCACGTTCACCGGCCCTGGCGTGATGGCGCCGGCGAGTGCAAATCCGGCCATGGCCAGAACAGAAGAAAGCATGGACAAACCTGAAACAAGAGGTCGCCAGTCTGAGTCCTTGGCCTTTCCAGGTATTGAACAAAATTGCGCCTTTGCTTGGTTAACAAGTGCAAAACGGTGTCTTTTTCAGACAAGGAGCGAAGCTAACTTGCGTTACGCTTGAAAGCTTTCGCGAACCTGACCCCCGTCCCATCTTCCATGTCATCCGCAGCAGCTTCTAGCCCATCCCGAGTCTGGCCGGCCGTACGCATGGTGGGGCGTGCCGACATGGGTCGCCAGCGCAGCAATAACGAAGACTCGGTGGGACTGGAGCCGCAGGCCAGGCCCTGGCCGGTTGCAGTGCTGGCCGACGGCATGGGCGGCTATAACGCGGGCGAGGTGGCTAGCGTCATGGCCGTGGAGCTGATCACGACCAGCGTGCAGCACGGTCCGGCCGCCGATGAATCCATGCTGGCAGCACAGTGCGAGCTGACGGACTCTCTGCACATGGCCAATACGGCCATCTATGCCGCCGCGCAGTCCACGCCCGGCTGCAGCGGCATGGGCACCACGGTGGTGGCCGCCCTGGTGCTGGCGAGCGAAGTGCTGATCGCCCATCTGGGCGACTCCAGGGCCTATGCCTGGCGTGCCGGCCGGCTGCAGCGCCTGACGCGCGACCATTCGCTGGTGCAGCAGGATATCGATGCCGGCCTGATCAGCGAGGCCGATGCCAGGACCTCGCGCTACGGCCATCTGGTGACCAGAGCGCTGGGCGTGATGCCCCAGGTGGAGCCGGAGCTGAACCACTGGCCGCTGCAGCAAGGTGACCGCATTCTGCTGTGCTCGGACGGCCTGACCGATATGCTGAGCGACGCCAGCCTTGCCTCCCTGTTCGAGGAAAACCTGCCGCTGGAGCGGTTGCAGGAGGCCTTGATCGAGGCGGCCAATGCCGCGGGAGGCAAGGACAATATCGGCGTGGTGCTGATTGAGCAGGGCGCCTGATCCCCGGATCTGACCGGGACTCTTAGATCAGACCGCTTTCCAGCGGAGGCAGCTGATGGCGCTGGCGCACGCGGTTGCAGGCGTCCGAGCCCGCGGCGAACTCCCGGCAAGGGGAGGGGCGCCATTCATAAATGCCGCAGTACGCCTTCTCTCCCACCTTGCCCACCAGAGCTGCACAGCGTGGCCTGGCCCAGTCCGTGCCGCGCATGCGGCAGGTGTAGTCGGTGACTTCCTCAACCAGCCCTGCGGGGACACTGCCCCCATGCTCCTGGGACTCGTGCACGGAAAAATCGACACGAAAGGACGCACAGCAGGCGCCGCAGCTAAGGCAGGGGTGGGTCATGGGAAGGCGGAGTTTTTCCGGTGGGGCGGCGATTTTCGCAGCTGTGCAAATCCTTTGGTTGTGCCGGGCCGCAGATTTGTCAACCGCGCCGCTCAATACCCGCCCAAAAGTCCATGCTGCTGGTGCCAATTCGCCACCGTTGTGCACCAATCGCCTACAGTAAATGGAAAATGAGAATCAAAATCAATTAATAATGCGCTATGAGTTCTTTGCAGTCCCCCTCGGCGAGGTCTGAGGCAGTGTCAGTTACTTCGTCCATGAATGCTCTTTCTGTTCAAGCGTCTGAATCCGGCGTGCCATCTTCCAGCGCTGCAGCCACGGCCACCGGGCCCATCATGGGCCTGGATCAGCTGGTGGTGAATCAGCCGGCCCGGGTGGTGGATCTGGCTTCCTCCGAAGGCGAGGATGAAAGTCTGTTGCTCAGACTCATGGAAATCGGCTTTCTGCCCGGTGAGTCCGTGCGCGTCGTTGCCACCGGCTTTCCCGGCCCCGACCCGCTGGCCGTGCGCATAGGCCAGGCGACGTTTGCTCTGCGCCGCCACGAGGCGTCCCAGGTGCTGGTGCAGCTGGAGGCCGCAGCATGAACGCGCGCGAATCCCAGATCACCATGATGAGCCCTCAAGCCGCGGAGCAGGCGCCCCTGCGTGCTGCGCTGCTGGGCAACCCGAATTGCGGCAAGACGGCGCTGTTCAATCTGCTGACCGGCGCGCGCCAGAAGGTGGCCAACTACGCGGGCGTGACCGTGGAGCGCAAGGAAGGCTGGCTGAGCACGCCCGGCAAGCGCCGCGTGCGCGTGCTGGACCTGCCCGGCACCTACAGCCTCGATGCGCACAGCGAGGACGAGCGCATCACGCGCGACATCGTCAAGGGCCAGCATCCGCGCGAAGCGCCGCCCGAGCTGCTGGTCTGCGTGACCGATGCCACCCATCTGCGCCTGAACCTGCGTCTGGTGCTGGAAGCGCGCGCTCTGGGCCTGCCCATGGTGGTGGTGCTCAATATGAGCGATATGGCGCGTCGCCAGGGCCTGGTCATCGACAAGGCCAGGCTCAGCGAGCTGCTGGGCGTGCCCGTGGTGGAGAGCGTGGGCGTGCATCTGTCCGGCGCCAAGGATTTGCTGGCCTGGCTGGACAGCGATCAGGCCAGGCAGCTCAAGGCGCCGACGCTCGAAGGCCAGTTCAAGCCCGTGACGGGCAGCAATTCGCGCGCCCAGCTGCTGGCCCTGCACCAGCAGGTAGCCGAGATCATGCGCCAGACCGTGCAGGAGCCCGCGGCTCCCACGCAGCGTGACGATCGCATCGACTCCGTGGTGCTGCACCCGCTGTGGGGCACGCTGCTGCTGGTGGTGACGCTGTTCCTGATGTTCCAGGCCGTGTTCAGCTGGGCCGAGCCCCTGATGGACGGCATCGAAGGCCTGGTCAGCGACTTCGGCCAGTGGGTGCATGGCGTGATGCCCGATGGCGTGCTGCGCAGCCTGCTGGTGGACGGCGTGATTGCCGGCACCGGCTCGGTGGTGGTCTTTCTGCCACAGATCCTGATTCTGTTCTTCTTCATCCTGGTGCTGGAAGACTCGGGCTATCTGCCGCGCGCCGCCTTCTTGCTGGACCGCATCATGGGCAGCGTGGGCCTGTCCGGACGCTCCTTCATCCCGCTGCTGTCCAGCTTTGCCTGTGCCGTGCCCGGCATCATGGCCACGCGTTCGATCTCCAGCTGGCGTGACCGTCTGCTGACCATCATGATCGCGCCGCTGATGACCTGCTCGGCACGCCTGCCCGTCTACACGTTGCTGATCGGAGCCTTCATCCCAGAGCAGACCGTGGCCGGCTTCTTCAATCTGCAGGGCCTGGTGCTGTTTGCCCTCTATGTGGGCGGCATCGTCAGTGCCATGGCCGTGGCCTGGGTGGGCAAGCTGGCCACCAAGGTCAAGACCCGCACGCCGCTGCTGATGGAACTGCCTTCCTACCGCATCCCCAGCCTGCGCAGCCTGGTGCTGGGCCTGTACGAGCGGGCCATGATCTTCCTGCGTCGCGTCGGCGGCATCATCCTGACCGTCAGCATCGTGCTGTGGTTCCTCTCCAGCTACCCAGGTGCTCCCGAGGGCGTGACCGAAGGCGCGATTCGCTACAGCTTCGCGGGCCAGATCGGCCGTGCGCTCGAAGTGGTGCTGGCACCCATCGGCTTCAACTGGCAGATCGCCATTGCGCTGGTGCCCGGCATGGCCGCACGCGAGGTGGCCGTGGGTGCGCTCGGTACGGTGTATGCGCTGTCGGCCGTGGGCGATGACGCCATGGCCCAGCAGCTGAGCCCGCTGATCGCCAGCAGCTGGTCGATGGCGACCGCGCTGTCGCTGCTGGTCTGGTTTGTGTTTGCGCCCCAGTGCATCTCCACGCTGGCCATGGTCAAGCGCGAAACCAATGGCTGGCGCTATCCGCTGCTGATGGCCGGCTATCTGTTTGCTCTGGCCTATCTGGCCAGCTTTGTGACCTATCGCGTCGCCGTGGCCCTGGGCTGGGGCTGAGAAAGGATTGTCTATGTGGCAGGAACTGATAGTGGGCGCCATCGTGCTGGTGGCCGCCGTGTCGCTGGCCTGGCGTTTCATGCCCGCCGGTCTGCGCAGCAAGCTGACTCGGGTTCATCCTTCGCTGGCGCCGGCGGGCAAGAGCGGCAGCTGCGGCGGTTGCAGCGCCTGTGGTGGCGACAGCTGCTCGGATACCCGCAAGGCCTGAACACAGACGAAGCCAGACCGCATCAGCTAAAAATATAGCTGCCTGCGATTGTCATCTATGCATTTCAGATGCTTTTATATCTGAAATCATTGATTGGCAAGCGCAGGCAGCTTTTTATTTGATAGCAATAGTGCTTTCCGGTTTGTCGAAAGCTCAGGCGGCTTCCAGCCAGGGCTGGACTTCTTCCTCGCTCAGTGCCGACAGGCCGAACTTCTCGCGTGTGTCATGGCAGCCGTAGGAGGCAAACGGAAAGTCGCGGCAGGGGCGCGAGCGCTGCTCGTAAATGCCGCAGCCTATGCAGCCCGCGCCGACCTCGGGCAGCTCGCGCAGCGCCACGCAGCGCACCGGGTGGCGCTCCGTGCCGTTCATGCGTGCGCGATTGCCTTTGCCGGGCACTTCATGGGCAAGCTCATCGGGGACGGTGCCGCCCATGGATTGCAGCTCGTAAATGGAAAACTCAACGCGGTAGTTCTGGCAGCAGGCGCCACAGCTCAGGCAGGGGTGGACGGATTCGGACATCGGGTTTCTTCAAGGGTTCAGGCATCGGGGTCGCGCCGTCCTCCTTGGGCAAGGACGGCTTTTTGAGGTCTGGAGGAGAAGCCGGCACGCAGGGCGGCCTCCGGCTTCCGGTGCCTGGGCCACTAGGTATGGCCTTGAAGAAACTTCAGATAGAAGGTGTGGATGCGTACATAAAGCGCACGCACGCGCGCGGCAAAGGATTTGCGCGGGCCGAAGAAGGAAGGCACGCGCGTGTGGCGTGCCATATGCGGCTGGCGCAGCGCCAGCAGGCCGCCGCGCTGGCCGTAGCGGGCGTCGCCCTGGGTGGGGCGCAGCGGAAACAGAAACACCGCCAGTTGGCGCAGGGCCCGCTGGCGGTGTGGGGATGTGATGTGGCTCAGGTGCATGGGTGTGGTGGTATGCAGATGAGCCCGGACGTGCCGAATCAGCCTGGCTGGCGGCCCAGCAGCAGGTACTCCATGAGCGCCTTTTGCACATGCATGCGATTTTGGCTTTGGCACGTGGCATGCTGCCGCTTCACACCCGCGAAGCGGGTATGAGCCTGCGCCCGAATCGCATGCTGGCTCTGGCGAGCCGTCGCGTGCACCGATGTCTTCGCCATCAGTCCACGCGACCCAGCAAAAGGTACTCCATGAGCGCCTTTTGCACATGCATGCGATTCTCAGCCTCGTCCCAGACCACGGATTGGGGACCGTCTATGACTTCGGCTTCCACTTCCTCGCCGCGGTGGGCGGGCAGGCAGTGCATGAACAGGGCATCGGCCTTGGCCGAGGCCATCATCTCGGCATCCACGCACCAGTCGGCAAAAGCCTTCTTGCGCGCCTCGTTCTCGGCTTCGTAGCCCATGCTGGTCCAGACATCGGTGGTGACCAGATCGGCGCCCTTGCAGGCTTCGAGAGGGTCCTTGAACACCTTGTAGCAGCCGGGGTTGACGGGCTTGCCGTTGAAGGCCAGCTGCTCGTCCACCTCGTAGCCGCCGGGTGTGCTGACATGAACTGTGAAGCCCAGCAGATCGGCGGCCTGCAGCCAGGTGTTGGCCATGTTGTTGCCGTCGCCCACCCAGGCCACTACCTTGCCCTTGATCGAGCCGCGGTGCTCGATGAAGGTGAAGATGTCGGCCAGGATCTGGCAGGGGTGGAACTCGTTGGTCAGTCCGTTGATGACGGGCACGCGCGAGTACTGGGCAAAGCGCTCGATCTTGTCCTGACCGAAGGTGCGGATCATGACCAGATCGGTCATGCGGCTGATGACGCGTGCGCTATCTTCAATCGGCTCGGAGCGGCCCAGTTGGCTGTCGCCCGTGGTCAGGTGGACCACGGAGCCGCCGAGCTGGTACATACCGGCTTCGAAGCTGACGCGGGTGCGCGTGCTGGCCTTCTCGAAGATCATGGCCATGGTGCGGTCGATCAGCGTGTGGTGCTTCTCGTAACCCTTGAACTTTTTCTTGATCAGGGCGGCACGTTCCAGCAGGTAGTCGTATTCATCTGCCGTGAAGTCGCTAAATTGCAGGTAATGCTTCATGCGGAATTCCTTGGAGGATCAGGCAGCCAGAATAGCTTGAACCAGGGGCTTGAGCCTGGCGACGATTTCGTCGGCTTCGGCCTTGCTCAGGATCAGCGGCGGCACCAGGCGAATCACGGTGTCGGCGGTCACGCTCAGCAGCAGGCCGGCTTCTGCGGCCTGGCCAATCAGCTCGCCACAGGGCTTGGTCAGCTCCACGCCAATCATCAGGCCCTGGCCGCGCACTTCGACGAAGCCTTCGAGGCTGCCCAGTTCAGCCTGCAGTTTAGCTTTCAGATATTCACCCACTTCAGTGGTATGAGTCAGCAGGCCGTCTTCCTCCATGATGCGGATGGTTTCCACCCCGGCGCGCATGGACAGAGGGTTGCCGCCAAAGGTGGAGCCATGGTTGCCTGCCTTGAGCACTTCTGCAGCCGCCTTGTGCGCCACTACGGCGCCCACGGGCACGCCAGAGCCCAGTCCCTTGGCCAGGGTCATCACATCGGGGGTGATGCCGGCCCACTGGTGGGCAAACCATTTGCCGGTGCGGCCCATGCCGGCCTGAACCTCGTCCATGATCAGCAGCCAGCCTTTGGCATCGCACAGCTCGCGCACCTTCTTCAGATAGTCGGCGCGCATGGGGTGCAGACCGCCTTCGCCCTGGATGGGCTCCATCATGATGGCGACGATGTTGGGATTGCCTTCGGTCGCATCGATCAGGGCTTCGTAATCATTGGGTGCGATGCGGGTGAAGCCAGCGAGCAGATCGCCAAAGCCGTTGCGTACCTTGGGGTTGGCCGTGGCGCTCATGGTGGCGATGGAGCGGCCGTGGAAAGCATGGTCATAGACCACGATTTCGGGCTTGGCAATGCCCTTGTCCACGCCGTATTTGCGGGCGATCTTGATCGCGGCCTCGTTGGCTTCCAGGCCGGTGTTGCAGAAGAACACATTGGTCATGCCCGAGCGCTCGGTCAGCAGCTTGGCCAGGGTTTCCTGGCCGGGCACATGGTAGTAGTTGCTGGTGTGGATCAGCTTGGCCACCTGCTCTTGCAGGGCAGGCACCAGCTTGGGGTGGTTGTGCCCCAGGGTGTTGACGGCAATGCCGCCCAGCGCGTCCAGGTATTCCTTGCCGTTCACGTCCCAAACGCGGCAGCCCTGGCCGCGCTCCAGCGCGATGGGTACGCGGCCGTAAGTGGGCATAACGTGGGGCGAAGCTGCCTCGATGAAAGCGGTCATTGCAAGAATCTCCTGAGAAGGAAGGTCAACGGCGCACTGCGGCGCCTGAAAAATGAGAGCTTTGATTCTAGAGTGCTCGGATAACCCCAACATTGCGGATTGCGCATCGCTGCCATGCAATCAACCTACGCCATTGTGGGGTTGACAGCATGGCTCTTATACAAGAGTTAGAATGCTTGTTTAGGCATGTTGGCGGGGATCCCGCCTGGTTGCCGGATCTTTTTGGCGAATATTTGATGGTTACCCCTTCCAGCAAAGAACTGTTCATCATGGGTATGACCCATGCCGGAAAAACCTTTCGACCCAGCGACTGGGCCGAGCGCTTGGCCGGGGTCATGAGTCAGTTTCGCCCTGGTGGTGCCTGCGCCGGAAGCCATCTGAGCTACTCTCCCTGGTGCGTGCCTACGGTGATGAACGGCACCAAATGCGTGGTCATCAACCGGGATCTGCGTGACTACGAGCCCATGGCCTGGGACTTCTGCTTGAACTTCGCCAAGGACAACGATCTGCAGGTGGCCGAGGCCTGCCTGCTGCCCGACAAGCTTCCAGCCGGCAAGAAGTGATTTTTCAGGTGCCAAGAGGCGCCGCGCAAACGACAAAGGCTTCCACGGGAAGCTTTTTTTTGTATCTGTGCGCTGCGGGCGGGGCTAGCTCTGCGCTGTCGTGCTGTCCAGCAGCCGTGACCGGCGCCACGGGCCCCAGCGGTAGTAGGCGATGGACAGCAGCATGGATGCCAGCGCGCTGAGCGGAAAACTCCACCACAGCGCATCCTGCCCCCACAGCGGCTGCAGCCCCCAGGCCAGAGGCAGGCGCAGGCCCCAGAGCGTCAGGGCCAGGATGGCCAGGGGCGCCAGCACTGCACCCGTGGAGCGCACCACGCCGGCCAGCACGCTGCTCACGCCCAGCAGCATGAACGAGCCCAGCACGATGCGGTTGAGATGGCGTGCAGGCTCCAGGGCCGTGCTGCCCTCGGGCAGGAACAGGGCCAGCACGGATCGGTCGCAGGCCAGAATCAGGGCCACGCAGGCGCCGGTCAGCAACAGGTGGCAGGCCACGCCGGCACGCGCCGTACGCGTCACGCGCGGCCAGTGACCGGCGCCCACGTTCTGGGCGGCGATGGTGGTGCAGGCCGAGGCCACGGCAATGGCCGGCATCTGGACATAGGCCCACAGCTGCAGGGCTGCGCCGTAGGCGGCCGAAACCTGGGCGCCATGGGTGTTGATCAGGGCCAGCATCAGCACCAGGGAGAGTGAGACCAGCAGCATCTGCAGGCCCATGGGCAGGCCCTTGATGACCAGGCAGCGCAGCAGCTCAGGCACAGGCCGCCAATGGCGGCGCTGGCGCCAGCCTATCCACAGCGGCAGGCGCTGCCAGCGCAGCCAGGCCAGCAGGCCCGCAAGGCCGAGGCTGTTGGCCACCAGAGTGGCCAGGGCCGAGCCCGCCATGCCAAGGCCTGGCAGGGGGCCGGCGCCGAAAATGAACAAGGGGTTGAGCAGGGCATCGCCCAGGGCCACGCCCAGCAGGGCCACGAAAGGCGTGCGACTGTCGCCTGTGCCGCGCAGCACGGCGGCCACGAAGATCAGCAGCAGCATGGGCGGCAGCGCGAGAAAGAGCACGCGCAGATAGTCCACGGCCAGTGCGGCGGTGGCAGGCTCGGCCCCCATGATGCCCAGCATGGGGGCGGCCAGCGGCCAGCCCAGGGTGGCCATCAGCAGGGACATGCCCAGGAACAGGCTGGCACTGGTGCCTGTGATGCGGCGGGCCAGGGCCCAGCGGCCCGCGCCCACGGCCTGAGCCACCAGCAGATTGGCGGCCTGGCTGATGCCGAAGACCAGAGCAATCAGCGCAAACAGCAGATTGTTGGCATGCACGGCTGCAGACAGCGCACTCTCGCCCAGATGGCGTCCGATCCAGAAGGCATTGACCGAGGTATTGAGCG
Source organism: Comamonas sp. wu1-DMT (assembly GCF_040187805.1). Classification (NCBI taxonomy): domain Bacteria; kingdom Pseudomonadati; phylum Pseudomonadota; class Betaproteobacteria; order Burkholderiales; family Comamonadaceae; genus Comamonas; species Comamonas sp. wu1-DMT. The sequence continues at coordinate 164,155 of NZ_JBANEM010000008.1, read as the reverse complement.
ACTGCAGCACATAGCCGCCCCACAAAGGCAGGGAAAAACGCAGCAGGGCGCGGCCTATCGGTGCGTGAGTCAGTGGCTGGTGCATGGGGAAAAGGAAGTTGCAGAGCACCAAGCGGAGGGACTCTGCAAGAAAAAACCCCGCGCGGCACAGGCCGGCGGGGCGGGCACCGGCGGGGCCGGTGCGGGGAGGGCTTGGCTTAGAGCGCCTGCATTTCCTTGTTCAGCTGGGTGGGGTTCTGGGGAGCGGCAGCAGGCGCGGGAGCCGCTTCGGCCTTTTTGCCCAGATCGGCAGGAACATCCACATAGGGCAGCTTCAGGGCCGAGCTGGTCATGCGGCGGATCTCGTTGGTATAGGCGGCATCCTCGTTGATCTTGCGGCCGTAGGAGGGCACGATCTGCTGGATGTGAGCCTTCCACTCGGTGCTGGCCATCTGCTCGGGGAAGGACTTCTTGAGCAGGTTCAGCATGATGTGGGGAGCGGTCGAGGCGCCGGGCGAGGCACCCAGCAGGGCGGCAATGCTGCCGTCTTCCGAGCCCACGATTTCGGTACCGAACTGCAGCACGGCGCCTTTTTCAGGGTCGCGCTTGATGATTTGCACGCGTTGGCCGGCGGTGACCAGCTTCCAGTCCTCGCGCTTGGCTTCGGGGAAGTACTGGGCCAGCACGGCCTGACGGTCGGCGTCGGTCAGCTCGGCCTGCTGCATCAGGTACTGGACCAGGTCCAGGTTGTGGATGCCCACGCGCAGCATGCCCATCAGATTGTCATGGGTGACCGAGGAGAACAGGTCCCACCAGGAGCCGTTCTTGAGGAACTTGGTGGTGGCCAGTGCAAAGGGGCCAAACAGCACCACGGGCTTGCCGTCGAGCTGGCGGGCGTCCAGATGGGGCACGGACATGGGAGGCGAGCCGGTGGAGGCAATGCCGTAGGCCTTGACGTCGTGGCGCTTGGCCAGCTCGGGGTTCTCGATGGCCAGGAACTGGCCGCCCACGGGGAAGCCGGCGTAGTTCTTGGATTCGGGGATGCCCGAGGCCTGCAGCAGCTTGAGTGCGGCACCGCCGGCACCGACGAAGACGAACTTGGCCTTGACGGTCTTTTCCTGGCCGCCCTTGGCCAGATCGGCCACGGTCACGTTCCAGGTCTTGTCGGCGTTCTGGCGCAGGGCCGTGACTTCGCTTTGCAGGTGCAGCTGGAAGTTGGGGCCCTTCTGGAGCGAGGCCATCAGCTGCTCGGTCCAGACGCCATGGTTCACGTCGGTGCCCAGGGGCATATAGGTGGCGGCGATCTTCTGGGTCGGGTCGCGGCCTTCGATCATCAGCGGGGCCCACTTCTTGATCTGTGCCTGGTCTTCGGAGTACTCCATGCCGTAGAACAGGGGGTTCTGGACCAGGGCTTGCTGGCGCTTCTTGAGGAAGGCGATGTTGTCATCACCCCAGACGAAGCTCATATGGGGCGTGGCGTTCACGAAAGTCTCGGGCGACTGCAGGTGGCCGCGGCCGACCTGGTGGGCCCAGAACTGGCGCGTCACCTCGAACTGCTCGGCAATGCTCACGGCACGCTTGGTTTCCACGCTGCCGTCGGGCAGCTGGGGCGTGTAGTTGAGCTCGGCAAAGCCGGAGTGGCCGGTGCCGGCGTTGTTCCAGCCGTTGGAGCTTTCCAGGGCCACGCCGTCCAGGCGTTCGAAGACCTCGATCTTCCAGTCGGGCTGCAGTTCCTGCAGATAGGTGGCCAGCGTCGTGCTCATCACGCCGGCGCCTACCATCACCACATCGACGGGCTGCTCGTTCTCGGCCTTGGGCACGGAGCGAGGGAATATTGGCCAAAACAAAAATAACAGCGCGGCCAGGACCAGGGCCGCGACGGCTCCCAGTCCTGCTTTGATCGACTTTTTCATGACTTTTTCTAGACTTGACTATCAAAAAAGCCTGCGGGCAGGCGGCAGGCTTTTTGCGAAGATACGGGGCAAGTCCTATAAAAGACATGAGACTCCCCGACCTGGGGATTGTCCTAGGGAAGTCAAAATCTGACGCTAATCAATTCGTATTAGGGCGCTTTGTGCTAGGTGTGAGGCGCATCTGTGGATGCCTTGATGAGGCAGTCATGTCGGGCACAGGCAACAAAAAAAACCGCCCTGAGGCGGTTTTGATGTTTTTGCTGACAGCGCACCCGTTACAAACGGCAGATGACCGAAGTCATCCGTGCTTGAGGGAGGCTGGTATTAAGCAGCCAGAGCCAGGGTCTTGACCTTGGCGGACAGGCGGCTCTTGTCGCGAGCTGCCTTGTTCTTGTGGAAGATGCCCTTGTCAGCGATCGCGTCGATCACGGACTGAGCCTTGGCAAACAGTTCAGCTGCCTTGGTCTTGTCGCCGGCCACAACAGCCTTCTCGACATTCTTGACAGCAGTACGGTACTTGGAGCGCAGCGAAGTGTTCGCAGCGTTCAGCTTGACGTTCTGGCGGGCGCGCTTGCGGCCAGAAGCCAGGCGGGGGTTCTTTTTGGCTTTAGTTGCCATGATTTATTTCCTTGTGTGTCTGAGGATGATGTCAGCAAAACAGTGGATTCTAGCATACCCCCTGAGCGGCTGCGCCGCTTCCCCCAACGGGGGACGACAGCTTCGCTGCGAGGCGGCTCTTGCTCGCTGTCCTGGTGTGAGGGTGTGCCTGATCGAAGAGTGTGGTTTGCTACAGAGTGCAAGGCACCGCGATCTGTGCAAGCAGCGGCTGGCGTGAACGCATACACTTCGCTGCGTGTCACTGTTCAAAGCCGCCTCCACCGTATCCCTGATGACGCTGGCCTCCCGTGTTTCGGGGCTGGTTCGCGATCTGCTCATGGCCTCCATGTTTGGAGCCAATGCCCTCACAGACGCGTTCAATGTCGCCTTCAGAATTCCCAACCTGTTCCGGCGCCTGTTCGCCGAAGGGGCTTTCAGCCAGGCCTTTGTGCCGGTGCTGGCCGCCAGCAAGACCCGGGATGGCGAGGAGGCCACGCGCCACCTGATCAGCCATGTCGCAACCATGCTGTTCTGGGCTCTGCTGGTGGTCTGCGTCTTGGGCGTGATTGGCGCGCCGCTGCTGGTCTGGCTGCTGGCCAGCGGCATGCGCCAGTCACCCGACGGCTATCACGCAGCCGTGGTGATGACGCGCTGGATGTTTCCCTATATCGGCTTTATGTCGCTGGTGGCTCTGTCGGCAGGCATTCTCAATACCTGGAAGAAGTTCGCGGTGTCGGCAGCCACGCCCGTGCTGCTCAATATCAGCATGATAGTGGCGGCTCTGCTGGGAGCCCCCTGGTTCGAGAAGCAGGGCATAGAACCCATCTATGCCATGGCTGGCGGCGTGATGCTGGGCGGCGTGCTGCAACTGGCGGTGCAGATTCCTGCGTTGCGCTCCATGGGGCTGATGCCGCGCATCGGCTTCTCGTACGCAGCCATTCGCGCAGCCTGGGACGAGGCGGGTGTGCGTCGCATCCTGGCACTGATGGGGCCGGCGCTGCTGGGGGTAGGGGTGGCCCAGGTCTCATTGATGATCAACACCCAGATAGCTTCCTATATGGCCCCCGGCAGCGTGACCTGGTTGTTCTATGCCGACCGTCTGATGGAGTTTCCCACGGCCTTGCTGGGCGTGGCTCTGGGGGTGGTGCTGACGCCGCAGCTGGCTTCAGCCAAGGCGGCAGGTGATGGCGAGCGCTATTCCAATATGCTGGACTGGGGTCTGCGCCTGGTTGTGCTGCTGGCCGTGCCCTGCGCCGTGGGGCTGCTGACCTTTGCTACGCCGCTGGTGGCCACGCTATTCCATCGCGGTGCCCTGCATGACAGCGATGTGGGGCAGATTGCCCTGGCGCTGATGGGCTACGGCGCCGGCCTGCTGGGCCTGGTGGCCATCAAGGTGCTGGCGCCCGGCTATTACGCCAGCCAGGACATCCGCACACCCGTGAAGATCGCAATCGTGGTGCTGGTGATTACGCAGTTGCTCAATCTGGTGCTGGTGCCCTGGCTCAAGCACACCGGGCTGGCCCTGTCCATCGGTCTGGCTGCACTGGTCAACGCGAGCTGGCTGCTCACGGGTTTGTTGCGTCGCGGTACCTACAAGCCCAGGCCGGGCTGGTTGAAGTTCATCGTGCAGGTGATTGCGGCCAGTGCCTTGCTGGCGGTGCTGTTGCTCTGGGGCAGTCAGCACTTCGACTGGGTGGGCTTGCGCAGCAATGGCTTGCTGCGCGCAGGTCTGCTGGCTGCCATGATGGTTGGTGCCGCCGTGCTTTACTTTGGCGTGCTGATGCTGTCGGGCCTGAATCTGCGTCAATTGCTGCGCCGTTAAAGCTTGAGCTGCTCATGGAAAAGTGAGCGGTCAGCGCAGGTTTTACAGGCGTATCAAGGGGATTTCGCTTGCATGACCTGCCAAGGCGGCTTACAAATCAGCCTATGAGCTGGACGATAGACGAGTACCCCACGGCCCTGCAGTATTTTGCGTCTTTGGTGCAGAGTGATGAAAACTTTGCCTTGATGGAAGCCGCCATCAGCATTGCTCAGGATGCAGAACCTGATCTTGACCTGCAGGCCGTGCTGGCCGAGCTGGACAGGCTGCAAGTGCGTTTGGTGCAGCGTCTGGCCGGCGAGGAGGACGGTTTGCGCAAGCTCGGTGCGCTCAACAAGTTCTTCTATGGCGAGCTGGGCTTTGCTGGCAACCTCAACAACTATTACGACCCTGCCAACAGCTACATCCACCATGTGCTGCAGACAAGGCGCGGCATTCCCATCAGCGTGGCACTGGTCTGGCTGGAGCTGGCTGCCGGCATCGGTCTGACGGTGGAGGGCATAGGCTTTCCAGGGCATTTTCTGGTCAAGGTCATGCTGCCGCAGGGGCAGGTGGTGCAGGATCCGTTGACAGGCGACTCCTACTCCGCAAGCGCCTTGGCAGAGCGCCTGCAGCCGTTTCTCGATCAGGCCGGCATTTCACCCGATGATGCGCCGCCGCTGGGGCTGTATCTGCAGGCCGCTCATCCGCGAGATGTCGTGGCGCGCATGCTGCGCAATCTGCAGGAGATTCATCAGGTCCAGAAAGACTGGCCCATGCTGGTGGCCGTGCTCAATCGCCTGATCCTGCTGCAGCCTGGCCGCGAGGAGCTGTTCCGGGACCGCGGCATGGCGTATGCCCAATGGGGAGTGATTGAAAGAGCGCTATCGGATCTGGAGCGTTATGCGCCTGCCGCACAAGGGCAGGAGGCCGATTACATCGCCAAAACCATTGCCCGGCTGCGCCGCGCAGGTTGAGCGTCTTGGTGGCAAGCAGCTTGCTTACACCAGTTGTGCGGCTTCCAGCTCTTTCTTGAGATAGGCATAGAACAGCGGCGCTGCCACCAGGCCTGCTGGGCCGAAGACGGACTCGGCCACAAACATCACGGCCAGCAGCTCCCATACGCCCATATGCGTGCGTGTTCCCACCACCTTGGCGTTGATCACGTATTCAGCCTTGTGAATCAGGATCAGAAAGCCCAGGCAGGCAGCAGCAGCTATGGGTGATACGGACAGGCCGACCAGCGTCAGCACGGCATTGCACAGCAAGTTGCCGACGATGGGGATCAGCCCGGCGATGAAAGTCAGCGTGATCAGCGCGGGGGTGTAAGGTAGTTGCAGCTTCCAGATCGGCAATATGGCCAACAGGAAGACGGACGTCAGCAGCGTGTTGAAGGCTGCAATCCAGAACTGGGCGGCCACGATCTGCTTGAAGGCCAGGGCAAAGTGACCGATGCGCTGCTGTAGGGCCTGCACCAGCGGCGGGTGACGCGTGGCGATGGGGCGAACGGCTGCCAGCGCGCCGATGATCAGGCCCACATAGGCATAGAGCAGGCCGGTCAGCCAGGCGCGGCCCGCCGTGGCCAGCACGCCGGCCTTGGCGGCCAGATAGCCGGCCAGCTTGCTTTGAATTTCCTGGGCGCCGTCAGGCAGCTGATCTGCAATGTCCGAGGGCAGTTTCTCTCGCAGCTCCAGCACCGTGGCCGCCAGATAGTCCAGCAGTTCCTTGTACTGGGCAGGGGCTTCGGTGATATAGGTTCGGGTCTGGGAGAGGGCGCCGCTGAGCAGGGCCAGTGGCGCCAGAATCACGATGGTGGTGGCAACCACCTGGGCCCAGCGTGGCAGCTGGTTGCTGGCAAAGGCGCGAGGATTGGCGTGTGACAGCAGGCGCGACAGTGAGCGGGTCAACATGAAACCCACGCACACACACAGTAGGCCGGGAAGTATTCCCTGATGCATGACGAGCAGCAATGCTGCTCCCATCAATATGTAACTGGCCAGTATGACCTTGGGCGAAGGGCCCGGTTGCGTAGTGATGGGGGCGGGCAAATGCTGCGTCATTCAGGCTCGGGGTAGAGGGGCTGTGATGAAGATTTGCTTAGCGAACTTCAACGGGCTTGCCGGAGCCGATTTCCGTGATGGCTCCGATGCTGTAGACCTTCTCGCCCAGCTCGGCCAGTGTGGCTGCCGTGTCTTCTGCGTCTTCAGCGGCCACCACCACCACCATGCCGATACCGTTGTTGAACGTGCGGTTCATCTCGATGTCGTCAATGCCGGCGGTCTTTTGCAGCCAGGCGAACAGCTCGGTCTGGGGCCAGCTGCCGGCCTTGAGATGGGCTGCGGTGCCTTCGGGCAGCACGCGGGGAATGTTCTCCAGCAGGCCGCCGCCCGTGATGTGGGCCAGGGCCTTGATGGGGTGCTTGTCCAGTGCGGCCAGCACGTTCTTCACATACAGACGGGTGGGCTCCATGATGGCTGCCTTGAAGGGCTTGCCGTCCAGAGTCGCGGGCACGCTGCCCTGGGCTTCGGCGCGCTCGATGCACTTGCGCACCAGCGAGAAACCGTTGGAGTGCACGCCGTGCGAGGCCAGACCCAGCACCACATCGCCGGGCTTGACGTTCTGACCGCTGAGGATCTTGGACTTTTCGACCGCACCGACGGCAAAGCCGGCCAGATCGTATTCGCCATCGGGGTACATGCCGGGCATTTCAGCGGTTTCTCCACCGATCAGTGCGCAGCCGGACAGCTCGCAACCCTTGGCGATACCGCCCACCACGGCAGCGGCCGTGTCCACATGCAGCTTGCCGCAGGCGAAATAGTCGAGGAAGAACAGGGGCTCGGCGCCCTGCACCAGCACATCGTTCACGCTCATGGCCACCAGGTCGATGCCCACGGTGTCGTGCATATTCCACTCGAAGGCCAGCTTGAGCTTGGTGCCCACGCCGTCGGTGCCGGACACCAGAACGGGTTCCTTGTAGCGCTTGGGCACTTCGAACAGGGCGCCGAAGCCGCCGATGCCGGCCATCACGCCTTCGCGCATGGTTTTCTTGGCCAGGGGCTTGATGCGTTCGACCAGGGCGTCGCCTGCGTCGATGTCAACACCGGCGTCTTTGTAGGAAATGGGGGTAGAGGAGGATGCGGAAGAGCTCATCGATGGATCCGGTGCGGGGGCGCCCTGCTGGGCGGAAACCCCGGGATTCTACGGCGCTTGCCCGTGCAGCGGGGGCGCCCGGACATGCGTCAAAGGGTTTTGCTGGAGCATTCATGGCCTGACTACAACAACGGCAGTAGGCAAAATCAGCCCGAAGCCGCTCGGGGGCTGCGAGTGCAGACTAAAATTGGTGCTTTTGTTACCGAGTGATCACGCTAGGGCATATTGCAGGGCCTGATCTAAGTGCGCGTCCGGGCCTTTGTATCTTCCACCATTGATGCTGATGAATCTCCTGCCAGATTTCGCCGCATGGGCTGTTGAATGCCCAGGAAAGGGGGCGCTGCGCGTATGTCGCAGATGAAGCAGCTGGCTCTGGATATCAGCATGGCGCCCGGCCCGACGCTCGCGCGTTTCTTCGTCGGCCCCAATGCTGCGTTGATCGATCACCTGCGTCACTGGGTGGGCGATGGCCAGCTGCAGCAGTCGCGCACGCCGGTGCCCACCTATCTCTGGGGAGAGGCCGGGTCCGGCAAGAGTCATTTGCTCAAGGCGGTGCGTGAAGCCCTGCGCGAGCAAGGAGCCATGGTGGGCTGGATGGATGCATCCACACCGTTCCCGCCTGAGTTCGATGAACGCTGGGCCGCCGTGCTCATGGACGATGTGGACATCTACACCCCGTTCCAGCAGGCGCGTGCCTTCAACTGGTTTGTGAATGCCACCAGCCCAGCCACCGGCCTGCCGCGCTGGGTGCTGGCTGCGGGCCAGCTGCCGGTGGCCGATCTCAAGATGCGTGAGGACTTGCGCACCCGCCTTGGCTGGGGTCATGTCTATCAGCTGCATCTGCTCGACGAGTCGGCACGGCGTGCCGTGCTGCGTCAGGAAGCCGATGCCCGTGGCGTGTTTCTGAGCGACGAAGTGATGGATTACATGCTCAGACGCTTTTCGCGCGATCTGGGCTCGCTGATGCAGCTGCTGGACATGCTGGACGGTTTTGCCTTGCGCAACAAGCGCGCCATCACCATCCCGCTGCTCAAGACCATGCTGGAAACCGAGTGAGGCCTCTGCTCACGCTTTTTGCTTTGGCCATGCCTCAGCACTTTTTGTTGGATTTGCATGTCGACTTCTGAATTGGCTATCAAGCCCAGGCTGGCCCTGTTTGACCTGGACCATACGCTGCTGCCGCTGGACTCCGACCATGGCTGGGGCGAGTTTTCCATTGCCATCGGCTGGTGCGACCGGGAGGAGTTCGGGCGCCAGAACGACGCCTTTTTTGACGACTATCTGGCCGGCCGTCTCAACATCCCCGACTATGTGCGCTTTGCCACGGCTGCCGTGGTTCAGCGCGGCGAGGCTGCAGCCACGGCTGCGCACGAGCGCTTCATGGACGAGGTGATTCGCCCGGCGATCAAGCCTGCCGCCCTGGCCCTGGTGCAGCAGCACCTGGATGCGGGCGACACCGTGGTCATCACCTCGGCCACCAACGAGTTTGTGACGCGCCCCATCGCCCAGGCCTTCGGCGTGCAGCATCTGCTGGCGACCGAGTTGGTGCGTGATGGCAGCGGCTGGTTCACGGGCGAGATTGACGGTATTCCCAATATGCGCGAGGGCAAGGTCGTGCGCATGACCGAATGGCTGACCCAGCGCGGCCTGCGCTGGGAGGACGTCGAGGCGACCTTCTACAGCGACTCCATGAACGATGTGCCCCTGCTTGAAAAAGTGGATCACCCGGTGGCCACCAACCCCGATGCGCGCTTGCGTGCCCTGGCCGAGGAACGCGGCTGGCGCATCGTGGACCTATTTAGCGAAGCACCATGATCAAGACCATTATTGACAAGCTGCTGGGCAAGGCGCCCGCAGCCCCCCGCTCGCGCAAGCCCAAGTTCGGCAAGCGTGAGGAAGTGCCGGTTCAGGTGCATGGCATAGACCCGAATCTGGTGGACCGTCGCGCCATCGATGTGGTGCAGACCCTCAAGCGCTCGGGCTACGAAGCCTATATCGTCGGCGGCGCCGTGCGCGACCTGCTGCTGGGCCTGCGTCCCAAGGACTTCGACGTGGCCACCGATGCCACGCCCGAGCAGGTCAAGAACCTGTTTCGCCGCGCCTTCATCATCGGCAAGCGTTTTCGCATCGTGCACGTGGTCTATGGCCGCGGCCGCGAAAACGAAGTCATCGAGGTTTCCACCTTCCGTGCCTTTCTGGACAACAGCGCGGCCGAGCAGGTCAGCGGCAATGAACGTACCAGCAAGAATCAGCTCGCAGGACTGAAGCATGCCGTGGATGCCAGCGGCCGCGTGCTGCGTGACAACGTCTGGGGCCCGCAGGACCAGGACGCCACGCGCCGCGACTTCACCATCAACGCCATGTACTACGACCCCGAGACACAGATCGTGGTCGACTATCACGGCGGCATTGCGGATGCCAAGAAGAAGGTGCTGCGCATGATCGGCGATCCGGCCACGCGCTACCGCGAAGACCCGGTGCGCATCATTCGGGCCGTGCGCTTTGCCGCCAAGCTCAGCGGCAAGGGCTTCAAGCTCGAAGCCAAGACTGCCAAGCCCCTGGTCGAGTGCGAGCCGCTGCTGCAGGAAGTGCCGCAAAGCCGCTTGTTCGACGAAATGCTCAAGCTGCTGCAGACCGGTCACGCGCTGGCCTCGGTGGCTCAGCTCAAGGAGCTGGGCCTGTCGCGTGGCATCTATCCGCTGCTGGACGTGGTCATGGAGCGCGCCGACCATCCCTTCGTGCAAGCCGCACTGATGGATACCGACCGCCGCGTGGCCGAAGGCAAGCCGGTTGCGCCCAGCTTCTTGCTGGCCTGCGTGCTGTGGCAGGACGTCAAGCAGGGCTGGGAAAAGCGTCTGGCCAAGAGCTATCACCCTTTCCCTGCGCTGCAGGAGTCTATCGACGAGGTTTTCGATCAGCGCATCGGCGATGTCTCGGGCCGGGGCAAGCTGGCTGCCGAGATGCGCGAGATCTGGGTCATGCAGCCGCGCTTTGACAAGCGCACCGGAGCCACCCCGCACTCCATGGTGGCGCAGCCGCGCTTCCGCGCCGGCTTTGACTTCATGCGCCTGCGTGCCGATATCGGCGAGGTCGAGGAAAGCCTGGCCAGCTGGTGGCAGGAGTTCCAACAGGCCGATGATGCCCAGCGCGATGATCTGATTGCCCAGGCCCGCGACGAACAGCGCGCCCGCCAGCGTGCCCAGCAGCAAACGGCGCCCAAGGTGCATCGCGTGACCAAGAAAAAAGCCGAAGGCGAGCAGGACAGCCCGCTGGATCAGGTCGCCTCAGAAGGCGATGCCGCCGCGCCCAAAAAGCGCCGTCGCCGTCGCCGCAAACCATCCGCCGGTGCTGCTCCGGTCGCAGGTGGTAATGAATAAACCGGCCGCGCTGGCGTCCGACACGGTTGCGGTTGGTCTCGGGGCCAACCTCGGAGATGCACGCCGGACCCTGTCCTGGGCCGTGGCGGCGATGGCCGGGCTGGCCCGGACCGAGCTGTTGGCGGTGTCCTCGCTCTACAGCAGCAAACCCATTGATTCGTCCGGGCCTGACTATCTGAATGCGGTGGCGTTGCTGCGTACCGGGCAGGAGCCGCTGGATCTGCTGCATGCGCTGCAGGCGATCGAGCTGCAGGCCGGACGCGAGCGCCCCTACCGCAATGCACCGCGCACGCTGGATCTGGATATCGAGCTATGGGGCGACCGGTACTCGGATGCTACCGAGCTGACCCTTCCCCACCCGCGCATGTGGCAGCGTGCCTTTGTGCTGCTGCCGCTGGCCGAAATTGCGCCCGGCTGCGTGAGTGCCGAACAACTGCAGGCAGTGGCAGACCAGGGCATAGAGCGCAGCCTGGCCCAGGGCTGGTGGATAGAGCAGTCAGCGTAGTTTAGATTTGATAGCTTCTCGCGCTTGCCTGGCAAGCGATTGAGGCTGAAACTAACTAGAAAAGCCCCGGAGCCGTCAGGCTGCCGGGGCTTTTTTATCAGTGCCAGGACTCGTCAGTCGACCTTGGCTCCGGAGGCCTTGACGATGGGCTGGTACTTGGCGCGCTCGGCGGCCATGAACTTGTCGAATTCGGCGGGCGTGGAGCCCACGGGTTCGGCCATCAGGGCGTTGAAGCGGGTCTTGGTTTCCGGTGCTTGCAGAGCATCATTGAAGGCCTTGCTCAGCTTGTCCAGCACGGGCTTGGGGGTGCCGGCCGGGGCAACCAGTCCCCACCAGGTGTCGATGGCAAAACCGGGGTAGCTCTTGGACAGCGCGGGCACGCCGGGCAGCAGCGGCGAGGCATTGAGCGAAGTCACAGCCAGAGCCACCAGCTTGCCGCTCTTGATATTGGGCGCGGCCGCAGCCAGGTTGTCGATATTGAAGTCCACCTCGCCGGACAGCAAGGCCAACTGGGCGGGGTTGGCGCCACGGTAGGGCACGTGCAGCGCAAAGATGCCGGCCTTTTGCTTGAGCATCTCGCCTGCCAGATGGCCTGCGGAGCCATTGCCGCCGCTGCCGTAGTTGAGCTTGCCGGGATGGCTCTTGGCGTAGGCGATCAGATCGGCCACGCTATGGATCTTGAGTTGCTCGGCCTTGGCGGCATTCATCACCAGCACATTGGGCACGCGCACCATCTGGGTGATGCCGGCAAAGTCCTTGCCCGCGTCATAGGGCATCTTGGTGTAGAGCCAGGGGTTGACGGCATGGGTGGCCGTGGCGGCCAGGCCTATGGTCAGGCCGTCGGGTTGTGCCTTGGCAATGGCGTCGGCGCCGATGTTGCCGCCAGCGCCAGCCTTGTTATCGATGATGACGACGCCCAGGGAATCGCGCACTCGCTCTGCCAGCGCGCGGGAGGTGATATCCAGCGGACCACCGGGCGCATAGGGCACGATCAGACGGATGGGTTCTTGGGCCTGGGAGAGGGGAGAGGCCAAGGCAGCAACGGCCGCCATGACCGAGAGAAGGCTGTTTCTACGGTTCATAGAGCTCTATTGTGCAAAAAATTGCAGCAGCTCCGGAACTGGCGGTTACTTGTGCAAGAAAATTGCGCGTAAACCCTGATGCGGCATGGAATGCATCGGGGTTTGCGCAAAACAGCGTTCTTACTTGTCCGCTTCGGAGGTAAAGGCGTCGGCGTAGAACTCTTCGGCAGGCAGCGCGCGTTCGCTGGTATAAGCGGCGCGGGCCGAATCCACGACGATGGGAGCGCCGCAGGCATAGACCTGGTAGCCGGACAGGTCGGCAAAGTCGTCCAGCACGGCCTGGTGGACAAAACCGGTACGGCCCGTCCAGGCATCCTCGGCCAGGGCATCGGAGATCACGGGCACATACCTGAACTGGGGCATGGCGGCCGTGTGCTCGGCAATCCAGCTGGCGTCATACAGGTCGGTGGGGCGGCGGCCACCCCAGTACAGCGTGACGGGGCGGTTGATGCCCTTGTGGCGCATATGCTCGATCAGTGCCTTGATAGGGGCAAAGCCCGTGCCCGAGGCGAGCAGGATGATGGGCTTGTCCGAGTCCTCGCGCAGGAAGAAGCTGCCGAACGGGCCCTCCACACGCAGGATTTCCTTTTCCTTCATGCCGCCGAAGACATGATCGGTGAACTTGCCGCCTTCCATGTGACGGATATGCAGCTCGATGCCGGGCGCCGTCTCCTGCACATGGGGCGCGGTGGCCATGGAATAGGCTCGGCGGGCACCGTCTCGCAGGATGAACTCCACATATTGGCCGGCGTGGTAGCGGAACTTCTCGCTGGCCGGCAACTGCAGGCGCACCTGCATCACGTCATGCGACTTCTTCTCGAGAGCGGCCACGCGCACGGGCATCTTCTTGATGGGGAAGGAGCTGGCGTCCGTGACCTGGCGCGACTCCAGCACCACATCGCTGTGGGGCGTGGCGCAGCAGGTCAGCACATAGCCGCCGGCTTCCTCTTCGGCTGTCAGAGCCTTGTCCGAGTGAGTACCGTGGCTGACTTCGCCGCTGAGCTTCTTGCACTTGCAGGAGCCGCAAGCACCGTCCTTGCAGCCATAGGGCAGGCCGACGCCGGTGCGAATGGCCGCGGCCAGAATGGTTTCAGCGTCCTGAGTGGCAAAAGCACGTCCGCTGGGCTGGACGGTAATTTCAAACGAAGCGTGGGCAATCTCGGTCATGACGTTTTGGTTATCCTTGAAGGCGTATCCGGCAGCCTTTTTTGTCGGCGCTGCTGCTGTCGCAGCAACGCCAGTGGCTCCTTAGATCTTGTACGCAGCAGGTCCCGATTTTGCCTTCAAACCAAAGCCCATTGGGCGCGCTGCCAGCGCGCTTTCGTCGTGAACGCTTATTGATCGTCGGCCACGGCGATGTGGGTCAGCGCGTGGCCCGATTGCTGGTCGCTTCAGGCCGTGGCAGGCACGGCATTCAGGTACTGGCCTTGAGCCGCAGCCCAGGTCGGGCCGAGCAACTGCATACCCATGCCGTGAGGCCTTTGTGGGGGGATCTGGATGATCCGGCAAGCCTGCGCAGGCTGGCAGGCATTGCGACGCGGGTGCTGCACCTGGCGCCGCCTCAGGCACCGGCTGCCGGGGATGAATGCTCGTGGCTGGACTCCCGCACCACGGCTCTCATGCGGGCACTGCGCCTGCGCAGCCTGCCGCGCAGTCTGGTCTATGCATCGACTTCGGGGGTCTATGGCGACTGCGAGGGGCAGTGGGTGGCCGAAACCCGGTCCGTCGCGCCGACGACTGCCAGAGCTCAGCGCCGCGTGAATGCCGAGCTTGCGGTGCGCTTTGCAGGGCGCTTGGGTCTGCGGGCCAGCATATTGCGCATTCCCGGCATCTACGCACCTGATCGTGAGGGCGGTACGCCCCGCGCCCGGCTGCAGCGTGGCACGGCCGTGCTGAAGCCCGAGGACGATGTCTATACCAATCATATTCATGCCGACGATCTGGCGCGTGCCTGCCTGCTTGCGCTGTGGCGCGGCAAGCCGCAGCGCATCTATCACGCCAGCGACGACACGCAGTTGAAGATGGGAGATTACTTCGATCTGGCGGCCGATCTCTACGGCCTGGCCAGGCCGCCGCGCATTTCGCGCGAGCAGGCGCAGACAGAACTGCCCGCAAGTCTGCTGAGTTTCATGAGCGAGTCGCGGCGGCTGTCGAATCAGCGGCTCAAGCACGAATTGCGGCTCAGGCTGCGCTATCCCACGGTGACCGAGGGCCTGCAAAGCTAGGCAAAGCACAGAGCACGATCCTCAAAAATTCACGTGGCCAGGCAATGGGCGGCAAGCAAGCGCCGCCGCGCAGCTAAGCTGTCGCCCCCTGGGGGAAGGCGCACAGCGCCTCAGGGGGATTACGGTATCGGATGCACGCCGCCGCGGTTGTCATAGCAGCGAAAGACATTGCAGTTGACGATCTTGGCGGGCGGCTGCGATGGCGTGGGACGTGCCGGCGGGTAGCGGTTGGGATAGCCATAGCCCCACTGCGGGCGGTTGATGGCATTGGGCTGCAGCGCCCGGCTTTGCTGCAACTGCTGGTAGGCGGCTGCGCCCAGGCAGCTCATCTCCATCTGGGCCTGAGCCGCCTGGCTGCGCTCACCCCAGGTGGCCGGGTCGGGGCTGGCTTCGGCCAGTATGGCGTTGTAGCGCTCGCGGGCCTGGCGGCAGGCGGGCGTGTTTTCCAGATTGGCTACGGCCCGGGCCTGGGCTTTCTCGGCGGCCTCGCGTTCCTTGCGCTCCTGCTCTTCACGCTGGCGGCGCTGGGCTTCGTCGCGCGCCATCTGGGCCTTGCTGCGTTCCCGCGCCTGGCTGGCATTGGCACGCTCGGCCGCAATTTCCTCGGCGCTTTGCGCCGCCTGAATCTGTGTGCTCATTTCGCCCGAGATGCAGCGGCCGTTGGTATAGGTCACCTCGCCGGTCTTGGCATCGACACAGCGCATGACCTGAGCCTGGGCCGTGCCTGCGATCAGCACCCAGCCCAGCAGCAAGCCCAGCGGCAGTTTGCGCATGGTGACGGCGGGAGATAGGGGCTCTGGCATGACCGCTCCTTCAAAGGCGTTTGAGTGCCTGCAAATTATGAAGTGGCGGCAAGAAAAGCAGAAGCGGCGCCGTGCCGCAGCATCCGGTCAGCGCCAGTCACCGCGAGGAGGAAAGCCTTGCTGCTGACCTTCGCGCTGGCGTTGCTGCTGGCGCTGATCGCGCTCACGTTCGCGGTCTTGCTGCTGGCGGTCGCGGGCCTGTTGCTGGCGATCACGTTCGGCCTGCATGCGGTCACGCTCGCGTTGCTGCGACTGCTGCTGTTGTTCGCGCTCCTGCTGGCGGCGCATCTGGTCCTGATCGCGGCGATTCTGGGATTGCTGACGATCCCATTCGCGGCGCTGCTGGTCCCGGTCGCGCTCCATCTGACGCTGCCATTGCTCGCGATCACGCATGTTCTGGGCGCGCTCGCGTTCCAGCTCGCGCTGGCGCTCCCATTGACGGCGCTCACGCTCGCGCCATGCCCAGTCATTGCGGTCCTGACCCTGGTAGACCGGGTAGGCGGGATAAGCGGGCTGGGTGCTGTAGATGGTGGTGGAGCCATAGCTGCCACCGTAGCCGCCGCCATAGCCGGAGTCGTACTCGCCGGGAACCGCGCAGGCAGTGCACAGCACAGCCAAAGCCCCCATGCTGGCCCAGCGCGTGGAGGTGGACATCATTGCCTGCAGGGATGGTTTCATGGCGTGTCTGGTGAGGTGTGGGTGGGCGTAATGCCCTGTGCTCTTAACGTCCGGCAATTGTTCCGGGTTGACTTCGCTACGTTGTATGCTCATTAAATGAGAGCTAGTTTCGCTTTGTGGCTGTGCGTTAAGAGTGGTTTTTTCTTGATTTTTCAGATTGACGCCATAGTGACCCTTTTGGCAAAAGCGCAGCCAAAGCCTCGCTAGAATGACTTCGTCTTGCGGTGAATTCCGGTTCACTGCAAAGCAGCGTTCTCAGGGCGGGGTGCAATTCCCCACCGGCGGTATCTGCGGCAATGCCTTGCATTGACTGCAGCAGCCCGCGAGCGCCTGCAGTCTCGCCAGAGCCTGCAGGGTCAGCAGATCTGGTGAGATGCCAGAGCCGACGGTCATAGTCCGGATGAAAGAGATCGCGCAGCATCGGTCCGTGATGCAGCTATCGCTGCCGCATGGGCGGGTGTATCAGCGCACGCCCTGATTCATTGGAATTTTCTGGAAATACCACCATGAATCAGACCCCCATCTCCATGAACTTTGCCACTCACGCGACTTCCGAGGGGACACCCTGGAAGGCTGTGGCCGGCCGCAGCCGCATTGCCATCATCAGCGCCAGCTGGCACACCGAAGTGGTCTATCAGGCCCGCGATGCCGCTCAGGCCGAACTCCTGGCACAGGGCGTGCAGGCCGGCAACATCACGCATTTCAGCGTGCCCGGTGCCTTTGAAATCCCGCTGCTGGCCAAGAAGCTGGCGCAAAGCGGTCGTTTCGATGCAGTGATCGCCACGGCACTGATCGTCAACGGCGGCATCTATCGTCATGAATTCGTGACCACGGCCGTGATCGACGGCCTGATGCGCGTGCAGATGGACTCCGAAGTGCCCGTGTTCTCCGCCGTGCTGACGCCGCGCGATTTTCACGAGCATGGTGATCATGTGGAGTTCTTCCGCCAGCACTTCGTGAAGAAGGGTGTGGAAGTGGCCCATGCCTGCCTGAGCACGCTGGACCAGCATGCCAAGGTGGATGCGCTCCTGCAGGCCAAGGCTGCCTGAGCGGCAGGTGTCAATGAAGGAACGCCCCAGTCTGGGGCGTTTTTCTTTGGCGCTGCTGCCATTTCGCGAGCAAGGGCTTGCGGCGGGTTTTTCCAGCACAGCCCGGGGCGCTTGCCGATCCCTGAAAACACTGATTGTTGTGCCGGTGTAGCACTCGCTGCACCTATGTGATTGCCTCATTGCCAATTGCCTGTCGCGGGGCATAAGGTTGCGTCTTGTCTCAACCGAGTGGAGTGCGCAATGAAGAATTTTGGCAAGTTGTGTATCGCGACAGTCGTAGCAGGTATGGCTGGGGGCGTGATGGCCCAGGAGCAGATCATCAAGATCGGTCATATCGGCCCGACCTCCGGCCCTCAGGCTCACTTCGGCAAGGACGATGAAAACGGCGTGCGCATGGCCATTGAGGACCTGAACGCCAAGGCCATGGAAATCGGAGGCAAGAAGGTCAAGTTCGTGCTGGTGGCCGAGGACGATGTGGCCGATCCCAAGCAGGGCACGGCGGCTTCGCAAAAACTGTGCGATGACAAGGTGGCCGGTGCAGTGGCCTTTGTGAACTCCGGTGTGGCGATTCCTTCTTCCAAGGTGTTCCAGGACTGCGGCATTCCCATGATCACGGGCGCTGCGACCAATCCCGATCTGACCAAGCCCGGCTGGAACACCACCTACCGCGTGATTGCCAACGACAACGCCCTGGGCGCGGCGCTGGCTAGCTATGCGGCCAAGAATCTCAAGCTCAAGAATGTGGCCGTGATCGACGACCGCACGGCCTATGGCCAGGGCCTGGCCAATGTGTTCAAGAAGGATGCCGCAAAGCATGGCATCAAGATCGTGGCCAACGAGTTCACCAACGACAAGGCCACGGACTTCATGGCCATTCTGACCTCCATCAAGGCCAAGAAGCCCGATGCCATCTTCTACGGCGGCATGTATGGTCAGGCCGGCCCCATGCTGCGTCAGATGGCCCAGCTGGGCATGAACGACGTCAAGATGTTTGGCGGTGACGGCATTTGCGTGACCGAGCTGGCCAAGGTGGCTGCCGGCGCCAAGCCGCTGGAGAACGTGGTCTGCGCCGATGGCGGAGCCTCCATTGCCAAGATGCCTGGCGGCACGGAGTGGAAGAAGCGCTATGACGCCAAGTATCCGGGCCAGTTCCAGGTCTACAGCCCTTACTTCTATGACGGCACCATGCTGCTGGCCGACGCCATGAAGCGTGCCAATTCATGGGACCCCAAGGTCTATATCCCCTTCCTGCAGAAGTCCGACTATTCGGGTGTGACCTCCAAGATCCAGTTCGAGAAGAATGGCGAGATGAAGAACCCCAGCTATACGCTGAGCCGCTATGTGAACGGCAACAAGACGCCTATCGACCTGAACTGAGTGCCTTGAGTGCACCAGGCCATGTGGTGTGGCCTGTTTTGCAAAGCCTGCGGATGCCTCGCATTTGCAGGCTTTTTTGCTTTCGGTCTTTGGGGGGCAGGCATGGATGGCTGCTGGCTGGGGCGTTGCACGCGAAAGGATTGCGCTAGTTCTGCATGCCCTCTAGCTGCGCGAAATACTGGCGCAGCACCTCGATGGCCTCGCGCACCTTGGCGGGCAGGCTGTCGCGGCTGGCGGTGACGGCCCAGATATCCAGCATGCCCATGTCCCAGTCAGGCAGCAGGCGCACCAGGCTGCCCGTCTCCAGACTTGCCGCCACGTCATGGGCCGAGAGCAATGCAAGTCCCAGGCCTGCTTCACAGAACTGCTGCACCGCGCTGCGATGGTTGCTGACCATGAGCGGCCGCACCTGCAGCCGGTACTCCTGCGCCGTGTCCTGCTGGCGCCATAGAAAGTCGGCCTGGGCGTCGTCGCTGCGGCTCATCTCCAGCCAGGGCAACTGTGCCAGCTCGCTGGGGTGTCGAGGCGTGCTGCCGTTGGCCTTGATCCAATGCGGCGAGGCGCAGAGCACGGTGGCGCTGCGTCCCAGGTGACGGGCCACCCAGCTGGAGTCCTGCAGATTGCCGAAGCGCAGCGCCAGATCCACGCGCGCCTGGATCAGGTCTATGGGAGCGTCATCCATGAGCAGGCGCAGCCGCAGCTCAGGATGCATGGCCAGCCACCGGCCCAGCGCCGGGGCCGCATGCTGGGTGAAACCTGCCGGGGCAGCCAGACGCAGCTCGCCGCTGGGGCGCTGATGCTCGGCGGCCAGCTCGGCGCGCGCCCGGCTGGCGGCCTCGCACATGGCGGCGCACTGGATGTAGAAGCGCTGGCCGGCATCGGTCAGCGTGAGTTGGCGCGTGGAGCGGTGCAGCAGCGTCAGGCCGGCCTCCTGCTCCAGTTGACGGATATGCTGGCTGACGGCCGAGGGCGTCATGTCGAGCTGGCGGGCGGCCGCGCTCATGCTGCCGCGCTCCACCACGGCGGCAAAAATGGCCATGCGTCTGAAATCTTCCATGAGGCTATTTTGAAGTGCTGCTTCAAGGTCATGGTGGCTGAAAGGGGTTTTTCTCGCGATTAATGGCGATTAATCTTTAGCCCTGTTGAAGATACAAGGAGTTTTCCAATGAAAGTCGCATTGATTGGCGCCACGGGTTTTGTCGGTGCCGGGTTGCTGGATGAGTTGCTGCGTCGCGGTCACGAAGTCGTGGCCCTGGTACGCAAGCCCGAGGCCGCTGCAGCGCGCGAGCATGTGCAGTTCGTCAAGGCTGACGTGCTCAAGGCCGACGAGGTGCAGCGCGCCGTGACCGGCTGCGATGCGGTGGTCAGCGCCTATAACGCAGGTTGGAGCAATCCCAATATCTATGACGATTTCATGCAAGGATCGCGCGCCATCGTGCAAGGTGTCAAGGCTGCGGGCATCAAGCGTTATCTGGTCGTGGGCGGAGCCGGCAGCCTGTATGTGAATGGTCAGCAACTGGTGGATTCGCCCGATTTTCCGGCCTTCATCAAGCCCGGCGCCTCGGCGGCGCGCGACATGTTTGCCGAGCTGCAAAAGGAAGCCGCTCTGGACTGGACCATGCTGAGCCCGGCCGTGGGCTTCCATGGCGGCTCCGATGCGCAGTCCAGGGGCCGTACCGGTCACTACCGTACAGGCAAGGACGAACCTTTGGTGCAGGCCGACGGCCAGCCCGGCGATATTTCGGTTCAGGACCTGGCCGTGGCATTGGTCGATGCCCTGGACAGGAACGAACACGTCAAGGCTCGTTTCACCGTCGCGTATTGATCAAGCCCTGCCGTCGCCCGGTCCGACCCCATTGATTGATGGGGAAAGGTCGGGCTGTCTGTCTGCTGTCATGCTGCAAGCGCACAATTTCGGGTTTTGCGGCGCCAGACGCCTGCACGCCTTGATTGCATGACAGAAACCTTGACTGCCCCTATCGAATCGACCCGATCTCCCGCCCAGGCCTGGCTCAGCGTGATTGCGCTGGCGCTGGGTGCTTTTGTCTTCAATACCAGCGAGTTTGTGCCGGTCGGTCTGCTCAGCAGCATTGGCGCCAGCTTTGACATGCAGGTGGAACAGGTGGGGCTGATGCTCACCATCTATGCCTGGGTGGTGGCGCTGGCTTCGCTGCCCTTCATGCTGCTCACGCGCAAGGTGGAGCGGCGCAAGCTGCTGATGGGCGTGTTTGCGGTGTTCGTGCTCAGCCATCTGCTCTCGGGCGTGGCCTGGAGCTATGCGTCCCTGGTGATCAGCCGCATCGGCATTGCGCTGTCGCATGCGGTGTTCTGGTCCATCACGGCCTCACTGGCCGTGCGGGTGGCGCCTCCGGGCAAGAAGGCCATGGCGCTAAGCCTGCTGGCCACGGGTACTTCCGTGGCCATGGTGCTGGGTATTCCGCTGGGCCGCATCGTGGGTGAATGGCTGGGCTGGCGCATGACGTTTCTGGCCATTGGCGCGGTGGCGGCGGCGGTGATGCTGGTGCTGGGCAAGCTCTTGCCTCGGCTGCCCAGCGAGAACGCAGGCTCCCTGTCCAGTGTGCCCATGCTGTTCAGGCGCCCGGCCCTGGTCGGCATCTATGTGCTGCTGGTGGTGGTGATTACCGGCCAGTTCACGGCGTATAGCTATATCGAGCCCTTTGTGCAGGACATCGCCGGCCACGCCGGCGATGTGACCACAGCTGTGCTGCTGCTGTATGGCGGCATGGGCATTGTGGGCAGCGTGCTGTTCGGCTGGTTCGGTCTGCGCTTTCCGCGCGGCTTTCTGCTGGCATCCATCGGCGTGCTGGCGCTGAGCCTGTTGCTGCTGGTCATGAGCAGCACGCATGTCTGGAGCCTGTATCTGCAAAGCTCGGTCTGGGGCATTGCCATGATCTGCTTTGCGCTGTCCATGCAGTCCAAGGTGCTGAATCTGGCGCCCGATGCCACCGATGTGGCCATGTCCATGTTCTCGGGCATTTTCAATATCGGCATTGGCGGCGGCGCGCTGCTGGGCAGCATCGTCAGCCAGCAATGGGGCATGACGCATATAGGCCTGGTGGGCGGCCTGCTGATTGCCATGGGCGGCGCGCTCTGGTTGTACATGATGCTCAAGCTGGCCGACAGCTTTCGTTTGAAGTCCTAGTTTTGTATACAAAACTGGCCTGACTCTTGCATGGGTGGTTTGTCTCAAACTTTTTAGAGAGGAAACCACCCATGAAAGCGTTTGCCGCTACCTTCACCACCATCGCCCTGGCTGCGGCCAGCCTGTCGGCCCAGGCCCAGAGTTCCGTGCAGCTCACCGGCACCATCGATAGCTATGCGGGCTCCATGAAGCTGGCAGGGCAAGAACGCGTGGCCTCGGTCGGCTCCGGCGGTCTGACCACTTCCTGGTGGGGTGTGAAGGGCGTGGAGGATCTGGGCGGCGGTCTCAAGGCCGACTTCAATATCACCAGCTTTTTTCGTGCCGATACCGGTACCCCCGGCCGCTTTGATGCCGACCCCTTTTTCTCGCGTGATGCCAATGTGGGTCTGGCTGGCAGCTTTGGCCGTGTGAGCCTGGGTCGTGGCCTGGCGCCTAACTTCCTGCCCACGGTGCTGACCAATCCGTTTGGCGACTCCTTCACGGTCTCGCCGCTGGTGCTGCATGCCAATATGACGACCGCGGCCTGGGGAGCGGACAGCCTGACCACGGCCTCCAACACCGGCTGGAGCAACCAGATCCTGTATTCCACGCCCAGCTTCGGCGGTCTCAGGGCCAATGTGCATTACCAGTTCGGCGAGCAGACCACCAGCGGCAACAAGGGCAAGAAGAATGTGGGCCTGAACCTGATGTATTCGGGCGGACCGCTGAGCCTGACTGCGTTCTACGAGCGTGCGCAGATCAGCAATCCGGTATCGCTGGCGGTGATGCCGACCAAGAGCAACTGGATGGTGGGCGGCAGCTACGACTTCAGCGTGGCCAAGATCTATGCCACTTACGGCCAGGCCAGGATCGACGCCCAGGACCGCGAGAACACCACGTACTCGCTGGGCCTGGACATCCCCGTCAGCGGCACGCCCGGCACCTTCAAGGCAGCGGCTGCACGCACCAAGTCGGAAGTGGGCAATGTCAGCGGCACACGCACCACCGTCAGCCTGGGCTACGACCATTTCCTGTCCAAGCGCACCGACGTCTATGCCGTGGCCATGTATGACCGCGTGAGCATGGACATTCCCAACAAGTCCGGCACCAGCGCCCTGGTGGGCATCCGTCACCGTTTCTGAGAACAGGTCTTGTACTGCACCAGTTTCATGCATGGGCACCTGGCTTGTGCATGAGGCGGGGCAAAGAAAAAGCCCTCGCCGGTATGTGCCGGCGAGGGCTTTTTTCATGTGCAGCAGACGCTTATTCGTCCATCTTCAGATTCTGCTTTTGCACCACGTTCTTGTAGACGGCCAGCTCTTCGGCCATCTGCTTGGCAAAGGCTTCGGGGGTGTCGGCCATGATGATGGAGCCGCTTTCCTCGATGCGCTTTTTCACATTGGGGTCCTGCACGGCCTTGCGCACGGCGGCATTGATCTTGGCCACGACCTCCTTGGGCAGGTTCTTGGGGCCGACGATGCCGTAGTACGCCATGCGGTTGACCTGGGGCAGACCGATTTCCTTGAAGGTGGGCACATCAGGCAGGGCGGCCACGCGCTGAGGGGCGGCGACGACCAGGGCCGTGAGGCGCTTTTCCTTCACAAAGGGCAGGGTGGAGGGCAGGTTGTCGAAAATCAGCGGCACCTGGCCGGCCACGGTGTCGTTCAGCGCAGGGCCGGAGCCACGGTAGGGAACGTGGGTCATCTCGGTCTTGGTTTCCAGCTTGAACATTTCCATCATCAGGTGGGTGATGGAGCCCAGGCCGGGCGATGCGTAGGAGTACTTGGCGGGATGGTTCTTGATCTCGGCCAGGAAGCTCTTGTAGTCCTTGCCGGCAAACTTGGGATTGGCCGCAATGATGTTGGGCGTGGCCGCAATGTTCACGATGGGCGTGAAGTCGGTGGCCACGTTGTAGGGAATCTTGGGATTGATGGCCGGGTTGGTTGCCGTAGTGGACACGGTGGCAATGCCGAGGTTGTAGCCATCGGGCGCAGCTCGGGCGGTTTCGGAGGCACCGATGCTGCCGCCGCCGCCGCCCTTGTTTTCCACCACCACGGACTGGCCCAGTTCGCGGCTCAGCGGCTCGGCAATGATGCGGGCGATCAGGTCGGTCGTGCCGCCGGCAGCAAAGGGAACCAGCAGGCGGATGGGCTTGTTGGGATAGGCGCTTTGTGCCTGTGCAGCGCCGCAAAAAGCCATGGCAGCCAGAACGGTGGCTGTGAACTTGAACATCAATGTCTCCTTGAAAAGTGTGATTGGCAGTGCATCTCTGGTGAAATTGCCTGCGGTTTTCGGGGCTTGGGCCCTCTTTTGTTGTCAGGAGGTTGCTTTGGCCGTGAAGGCCTCAAACCACTCCTTGCTCATGCAACGCAGCAATGGCGTTGTCATCAAGTCCGAATTCGCGAAGCACCTCATTGGTGTGCTGACTCAGGGCGGGCGGTGCGCGGCGGTAGGTAACCGGTGTGGCTGAAAGGCGCATGGGATTGGAAACAGTGGCAATGTGGCCAATGCCGTCGCCTGCATTGCGCGGCAAGCTTTGCTGAATACCGCGCGCCTTGACTTGTGGGTCTTCAAATGCCTGTGCAATGGTGTTGATGGGGCCGCATGGCACGGCTTTGTCTTCCAGCAGCGCAATCCAGTCAGCCGTGCTGCGCTCAAGCATCTGTGGCTTCATCAACTCCAGCAGTGCCGCACGGTTCTGTACACGGGCGGTATTGGTGGCAAAGCGTGCATCCAGGGCCCAGCCGTCCTGGCCGATGGCTGCGCAAAAGCGCGCGAACTGACCGTCATTGCCTATGGCCAGCAGCACATTGCCGTCCAATGTCGGAAAGTCCTGATACGGCGCCAAGCTGGGGTGGATATTGCCGGCGCGGCTCGGCGCCTGGCCGGTGGCCAGAAAGCCTGCAGCCTGGTTGGCCAGCACGGCCATGCCCACGTCCAGCAGCGCCATATCGATGTACTGGCCCTGGCCGGTGCCGTTTCTCGCATTGTCGCGGGCGTTGAGCGCGGCCAGGATGGCATTGCTGGCATAGAGCCCCGTGAACACGTCGATTACGGCCACGCCGACCTTGAGAGGGCCTCCGCCGGGTTCGCCATCTGCATGGCCGGTGATGCTCATTAGGCCGCACATGGCCTGCACCATGAGGTCATAGCCGGCGCGCTCGGCATAAGGGCCGTCCTGGCCAAAACCCGTGATGGAGCAGTACACGAGGCGCGGGTTCAGCGCCTTGAGACTCTTATAGTCCAGACCGTATTGAGCGAGCCCCCCGGTCTTGAAGTTCTCCACCACCACATCGGCCTCTTGCGCCATGCGCTGCAACAGGGCCCGGCCCTCGGGGTGTGCCATGTCCACGGTGAGGCTGCGCTTGTTGCGGTTGCAGGCCGTGAAGTAGCTGGCTTCGCGCGTGTCGTTGCCCGCATCGTCCCTGAGGAATGGAGGGCCCCAGTGGCGCGTATCGTCGCCGGCAACCGGGCGCTCCACCTTGACCACGTCGGCCCCCAGATCGGCCAGCATCTGAGTGGCCCAGGGGCCCGCCAGCACGCGCGACAGATCCAGCACCTTGATACCTGCCAGTGCGCCCGTGGAAGTGCTTGTCGATGCGTTCATGTCGGAGGAGTCCAGAAACCGGGTGAAAAACTATAAAAACAGGAGCTTCTTGCGCTTTATTGGTATGAGTTTTGATGCAAAAACTATTCAAAATCCATGCCAATAAATCGGTTGAAGCTAGTAAATAGATAGCAAAAAAGAGGCTCGAATCTCTACCATCGCCCCACGTGAAGGGCAGCAAGCAAGAGCCGCCTCGCGGCGAAGCTGCCGTCCCCCTCCCATAGCGCAAAGCGCGTAGAGAGAGGGGGCGCCCGGCCAGGGGAAGCGGCGGGGCCGCCCAGGCGGGGCCGCCTAGGCACAGCGGCTCAGGGGGTGTCAGTTAAATGCAGCGATGCCGGTCTGGGCACGACCCAGAATCAGTGCGTGCACATCGTGAGTGCCTTCGTAGGTGTTCACCACTTCCAGGTTCACCAGGTGGCGAGCCACACCGAACTCGTCGCTGATGCCGTTGCCGCCCAGCATGTCGCGCGCCATGCGGGCGATGTCCAGCGACTTGCCGCAGTTGTTGCGTTTGACCAGAGAGGTGATCTCGATCACGTTCTGGTGTTCGTCCTTCATGCGGCCCACGCGCAGCGCGGCTTGCAGGCCCAGCGTGATTTCGGTCTGCATATCGGCCAGCTTCTTCTGGATCAGCTGGTTGGCGGCCAGGGGACGGCCGAACTGCTTGCGGTCCAGTGTGTACTGGCGGGCGGTGTGCCAGCAGTCTTCTGCCGCACCCAGCGCGCCCCAGGCAATGCCGAAGCGGGCGCTGTTCAGGCAGGTGAACGGGCCCTTGAGGCCGCGCACGTCGGGGAAGGCGTTTTCTTCGGGGCAGAACACATCGTCCATCACGATTTCACCAGTGATGGAGGCGCGCAGACCAACCTTGCCGTGAATGGCAGGGGCGGACAGACCCTTCATGCCCTTTTCCAGCACAAAGCCGCGGATCTGGCCCACAGTGCCGTCCTCGGAGACTTCCTTGGCCCAGACCACGAACACGTCGGCCACAGGGCTGTTGGTGATCCACATCTTGTTGCCCTTGAGGCGATAGCCGCCGTCGACCTTGTAGGCGCGTGTAGCCATGGAGCCGGGGTCGGAGCCGTGGTCGGGCTCGGTCAGGCCGAAGCAGCCGATGAACTCGCCCGAAGCCAGCTTGGGCAGGTATTTCATCTTCTGCGCTTCGGTGCCGAACTCGTTGATGGGCACCATCACCAGCGATGATTGCACGGAGGCCATGGAACGATAGCCCGAATCAACACGCTCGATCTCGCGCGCCACCAGGCCGTAGCTCACATAGTTCAGACCCGCGCCACCGTATTGCGTGGGGATGGTGGGGCCCAGCAGGCCCAGCTCGCCCATCTCGCGGAAGATGCTGACGTCCACGGACTCGTTGCGGAACATGGCTTGCACGCGAGGCTTGAGCTTGTCCTGGCAGTACTCGCGCGCTGCGTCGCGGATCATGCGCTCGTCTTCGGTCAGTTGCTGGTCGAGCTGGAAGCAGTCGTCCCACTGGTAGCCATTGGCCATGTTCATCTCCTGAATGCAAGGTGTCGGGTTGCAGGCGCATTTCCGCCTGAGTGCTTGCACACATATTAGATTTGCAGAACAAGGGCTGGCAAACGATGAATAATCATCTATGGATGAGTAAAACGCATGTATAAGCGAATTATTCAGGGTTTCCCCTTCGTTTTGAGATTGATTGATGCGTTCTAAGCACAAGAGATATGCGTAGAGTTCTCCCTTCCACCCAGGCCCTGGCCTGCTTTGAGTCGGCCGCCCGCCATGTCAGCTACACCAAGGCTGCGCAGGAGCTGTCGCTGACGCAAAGTGCCGTCTCGCGCCAGATCATTGCGCTGGAGGAGTTTGTGGGCGTGGCGCTGTTCAAGCGCACACGCCACGGCGTGCTGCTCACCGATGCGGGACTGCATTACGCCAAGCAGGTGGGACGCTGGCTGCAGGGGCTGGAGCGCGACACGCTGGATCTGATGAGCCATCAGGGTGAGGGCGGCCCCATCAATCTGGCGGCCGTGCCCACCTTTGCCACGCGCTGGCTGCTGCCGCGCCTGCCGCAACTGGCACAGCAGCACCCCGACATCACTGTGCATATCGATGTGCAGACCCGGCCTTTCCTGTTTGCCGACACGGTGTTCGATGCCGCTCTCTACGCGGGCACGCCCGAGCAGGTGGCCCGCTGGCCCGGCGTGCAGGCGCAGTGGCTGATGGACGAGGAAGTCGTGCCCGTGTGCAGCCCGCAACTGCTGGCCACGGCCCAGCAGCGTGATCCAGGCCGTGCCTGGCTGCCGGTCGGCCCCGAGGTGATTGCGCGCCTGCCGTTGCTGCAGCAAAGCACGCGCCCCCAGGGCTGGCGTCAGTGGTTCGACGCGATGCATGTCGATGCACCGCGCGCGCTCGACGGCATGCGGCTTGAGCTGTTTTCCATGCTGGCCGTGGCTGCCAGCCAGGGTCTGGGCGTGGCGCTGATCCCGCTCATGCTGATCGAGCAGGAGATTGCGCGCGGCGATCTCATCGTCGCCTGTCCCCAGCCGCTGCGCGGCAACCGCGCCTATTACCTGGTCACGCCCGAGCTGGCGGCCGAGGCACAACCGTCGCCGGCGCTGCGGGTGTTCAGCCAGTGGTTGCAGGGCCGCGCACAGGAAATTCGTGGTGGAAAAACAGCGTGATTGAACTGGCTGCGTTATGTCTTTTTTTAAGGCGAAGCTTGAAGCGCTGATGAGTAGTAGTACATCGGCAGCGATGCGCTGCATCCAGTGGCTCTGGCTCTTGAGGATTGGCTCGGTAAAGGCTCTGCTAAAGGTTGGGCGCACGATCTGTGCGTAATTGAGGCTGCCCAGAATAATGGTCAGCAAAGCAACGGCAGCGATGTCTTGACGTAGCAATCCGGCGGACTGACCTTCCTTGATCAAGGCCACACTCTGGAACAAAAAGGTCTCTAGCGGCCGGGTATGAGCCTGTTCAATGCGCTCGGAATTGTCCAGCAGCTCGCGAGTAATGAGTTTGAAGCCCGCAGGGCTGGCCTGCATCCATTCGATCTGCAGCAAGATGAAGGCCTGCAGGCGCTGTTGCAGCAGGTCCTCGGACTGGACGCCTTGCTCCATGCGCTGCATCAGCTCGTGTGCCTGAGCCTCGAGCACGGTGCGGTACAGCACTTCCTTGCTGGGAAAGTGGTGCAGCAGGCCGGGGTTGCCAATTTGGCAGTCCCGGGCGATGGCCGATAGTGATGCCCCCTGAAATCCGTGGTCGGCGAAATGCTGTTCGGCACGATCCAGGATCAGTTCTTTACGAGAGAGCGGTTTGCAGGGCATCCAGTGATTATAGGAATGGGAGGGTGCAGGCCGGAGGGCAGCGCGTGTGCTGTGGCTCGTTCAGTTAATGGCCCGTTCTTGTCCCGCCCAGTACGGCGCGCGCAGTTGGCGCTTGAGCAGCTTGCCTGATTCGGTGCGCGGTAGGCTTGTCAGAAATTCCACGCTTTTCGGGCATTTGAAGTGCGCTACTTGCTCGCGCATGAAATTGATCAACTCGTCTTCGCTGAGTGTGGTTCCGGGGCGCAGTACGACGCAGGCCTTGACGGACTCGCCCCAGACGGGGTCTGGTACGCCGATGATGGCTCCGTCCGCTATGGCCGGGTGTTTCATCAAGGTGTTCTCCAACTCCGCAGGGTATATGTTCTCGGCGCCGGAAATGATCATGTCCTTGATGCGGTCACTAAGGAATAGATAGCCGTTGAGCAGGTAGCCGGCGTCACCCGAGCGGAACCAGCCGCCCAGGGCGTCGCGGCCTTCGGGATAGACCTCTTGGGTGGCTTCTGGCTTTTGCCAGTACTCGTGAAAATTGCGGTCACTGCGAATCCAGACCTCACCGACCTGGCCGTCCTCCAGCTCTGTGAGGGTGACGGGATCCACAATACGCAGTTCCGTGCGCGGCAGTGGGCGTCCTCCCGAGCGCAGTAGTCCAGCAGCTTTGCGGTGGTCTTCGGGGGTGAGGTTGGTGACGACGCCTGCAACTTCAGTCAGTCCATAGATCTGTGAAAAATCGCAGTTAAATCGTTGCATGGCTGCTTGCAGCACGGGCTCGGTGATGGGGGAGCCTCCATAAGCGATGAGTTTGAGCTGGCTGAAATCAAGATCAGTATTGGCTGGCTCGGCCAGCAGGAAGTTGATCATGGCAGGCACCAGGAGTACATGCGAGATCGCCTGCTCGGACAGGGCAGCGAGAAAGCTAGCGGGCTTGAAGTCGCGAAAGGCCACGCACCGGCAACCCATATACACAGGAAACAGCAGAATCAGCAGGCCGGCGATGTGAAAGATGGGCACTACGTGGCCCAGCACGGAATGCGGCTCAAGGCCCCAGGCTTCGGTGGTGACCTGGCAGGCAGATAGCAGGCTCTTATGGGTGAGTACCACGCCCTTGGGCTGGCCGGTGGTGCCTGAGGAATAGATGTGAATGGCGGCCCGGTGGGCCTCTAGGGTGGTAGCAGGTAATTGGTCGTTAAACGCTGCGAGCCAGGAACCCAGCCGTTGGTGTTCTGGATCGGCACCATCTGTCGTAAAGATGCGCAGTCCTGACGAAGTACTGCGAGCGTCGATACGGTCCAGGAACTCCGTGTCGATGATCAGCACGCGGGCGTCTGAATCTTCAAGCACAAAGCGCACCTCATCCACGCTGAAGCGCCAGTTGATCGGCATGCCAACGGCACCGATCTTCATGCAGGCAAAAATCAGCAGGGCGGAATCAATCTGGCTCTTGCTCAGCAAAGCAATCCGGTCCTGCGGTCCCACCCCCAGTGATTTCAGCGCGTTCGCCAACTGGTTGGTCTGGCGGTTCATCTCCTCAAAGCTGACGGCTCGGAGGCCGGCAGTGAACAGGGCGGTTTGCGGGGATTGCTCTGCTTGCTGCATCAGGCAGTCGATCAGATTCTGGGCGCTCATGGCTTATCTCCTGAAATGCTGTGTGGGTCTCAGCAGGTGGTCGTGGCTCAATCAAACGCAGAGGCAAATGCACAGGGAAGGGGTCAGCTAGTGGCTGTCTTCACAGGCTTATGGGTCTGAGGGCTGGGTTGGAGTGAGTCCAGTTGTTGTTGGAGCTGCGTGTGAAAGCGGGGCGCGCTGTACTCGAAAGAGCCAAAGGTGAGGTTGTCATTGGCGCCTGAGGCCAGGCCGGCCTGTATGGACTCTGCGAGGGCGTAGTCTTCGGCCAGAGTCCGGCGGTACAGGTCCACGTTGGCGTTCCAGTACGCAGCGGCCTTGTCCGTGGCGGGCTCTGTCGGAATCAGTGTGATCTCATGAATCCGTGTGCGGGAGGCGCTGAGCGGCTCCAGGTAGCTGAGCTGCCCGTGGTCGGGCTGGACCAGGATCATCGTGTTGGGAAAGAAGTAGTAAGTCAGGTTGCCGTACTTGCGGGGGTCGAAGCCGTTTGCTTCGGGTTGCTCTTTTGGAAAGCGGGACTTGATGAGGTACAAGCGCCGGTGCAGGCCAAATTCGTCCACCAGTTGCAGGTTGTTCATGAACATGTGGGCAATGGTCTGGCGGTGCGCAACCTTGAAATGATAGGCTTCAAAGATGCCATCTATCAGTAGCTTCCAGTTGGCGTTGACTTCGAGCGAGCGCTGCGCATAGGACACGGGGGAGTGGAGCCCGTCCAGTGACTCCAGGTTCTCCATGAGCGGGCCCAGGTGTGTGTCGATATCTCTGATGGGTGATGTGGGGTCCAGCACAACCCAGATGACGCCGCCTCGCTCTACGGCGGCCAGCCTTTTGAGACCGGACTTCTCTTTCTTCAGGCAGGGGAAGCCGAAGGAGTCGGGAACACCTCGCAAGCCACCATCGGGCTGGTAAGTCCATGCGTGGTAGGGGCAGATGAAGGCTCGTGTTTCGGTGCCACTGCCCTCGGCCACAACGCGTGCGCCGCGGTGGCGGCAGACATTCAAGAAAGCGTGGACGGCTCCGTCGGATTGCCTGACCAACAGCAGCGGAACATCAAATGGACTCAGCGACAGCCAGGCGCCAGGCGTGGGAATGGATGAGCTACCGGCCACGGGCTGGGGAAACTTTCGCAACAAGCGCAACTCCTGGGTGGTCTGCTCGTCGCTGGTGTATTGGGAGACTGCGACCTGTCCGCCCTGTGTATCGGCGTCGGCCAGTCCGGTTTGCATGGCATGTGTGGCGCGGCGGTGAAGCTCGTTTGCAAAATGAGTATTCATTCCCCAGGCTCCTTTCAATACATGTGATGTTTTGGTGATTCCTTGATGTAAGTCTATGAATTGACTGATCAGTCAGTCAATAGGGCTAATGAGGCTTTTGGAGCCTATGGTTTCCCCAGCCTTGTTCATCGGTTTGGCGCTCGCATGAATCGACGGACAAATTCGGGTGCGAATGGAGTGCATCAGCTGCAATACAGCTTTGACCTCAAAGCCGCAGCGGTATGAATAGCAAATGGCTTATTTCAGGTAAAACAGCCTCTAACGCAGTCAGCAAAGCGCTGGCTGCTATGAATTCTTGCAGTGGAGAGTCGAATCATGTCATTCAGCCAAAGCCTGTGGAACGCCAACCAGGCACTGTTTCAAAGTACCCTGGAGCTGCCCTTCAACCAGGAGTTGGCGTCCGGCACGCTGAGCCGGGAGCGCTTTCGCCACTACATGATTCAGGATGCGCACTACCTCGTCGCCTATGGCCGAGCGCTGGCCGTGACGGCGGCCAAATCCGATAACGCCGAAGGCGTGGTGCAGTTTGCCAATGCCGCCAATGAGGCCGTGGTGGTGGAGCGCGCCCTGCATGGCGGCTTCATGCGTGACTTCGGCGTGACGCCCGAGCAGTTTGCAGCCACGCCGCTCACGCCGGCCTGCCATCACTACACCAGCTATCTGCTGGCCACGGCCTGGAGCGCCTCCTATCCGGTGGCTGTTGCGGCCCTGCTGCCCTGCTTCTGGATTTATGCCGAGGTGGGGCGCGACATTCATGCGCGCTCGGCCAAGGACAATCCGTATCAGGCCTGGGTGGACACCTATGCCAGCGAGGAGTTTCATGCGGCGGTGCGCGGCGTCTGCGCCACGGTGGATCGCCTGGCCGAGGAGGCTACCGAGGCCACGCGCGCGGCAATGCATGCGGCCTACAAGGATGCGGCCCGGCTGGAATGGATGTTCTGGGACAGTGCCTACCGCCTGGGAGATTGGCAAGGGCCGCTGCGCTGAGTCGCTGAGTTTTAGTGCATAAACGAGGGGTTGATTAAAAAATAATCAGCACCCCGTTTTCCCTAATGTGACAAGGAGTTAAGTCGCTTATTCAAGTGCTTGCTCCGGTTTGTCCACAAGCTTGTAATGATTTAGTGGGGAAAACTGGGCTACAGCCCAAGTTGAGTAGGCGTGAGCTGCTATGAAATGCGGAGTTTGTAGGCTTTAAGAGCCGTATAGTGTGATTTGCTTAAAAATTAAGCAGTCATTGAAAAGTCTTTGCAGAACAATGGCTTGATACGCTTATCCCGTTGAGTGGTTGGTATTGTCCACAAGCTTGTAGCGGGCGAATGGGGATATCCCGATACGATGCGCGGTAGAGCATCGAGGGAGAGGGAAGTGAAGAAATCAACATACCGGGCCATTGTTCTTGCCTCCATGCTCATCCCTGTGGCGGGCCTGTGCCTGGATTCCTTTTGTCCGCTGATCCCGGCGAGTCTGAAGTCGGTGCATGACAGCATGGTGCAGTTTGGCGGCATCAAGAGTTATCCGCCAGGGGTATGGCTGGCCATGGTGGTGGTGGTTGTGACTATGCTGGCTTCTTTTTACGGGCAACTGCGCTTCAGGAGCTGGGCGCCGAGTCTGGCTGTGAGCTCGACGCTAGCCGGCTTGCTGTTGTCCTGCTTTACGGGGCCGATTTTGCAATCGGGTGTGGGTGATGCTGCTGCTGGTGCGGGCGCCATGTTGAGCGGGGTGGCGCTGATCCTGCCTTATGCCAGCGCCGAAGTGCGGGCTCTTTTCTGGCCGCAAACCGCCGCAGCGACTGTCGATACGGCTGGCCTTCAGGTTGCTGGAACTGAGCCGGTTTGAGTCATGGACTCAGCGCTTGCCGGCCTCGACCAGATGGTCGATCAGTGCCCGCACCTTGAGCGGCAGGTGGCGCGATGGCATATACAGTGCATAAGCGGTGCGCGGCGCGTAGTTGCCCGTCAGCAGCCAGTCGGGCAGTACCTGTACCAGTGCGCCGCTGCTCAGCACGGCCTGGGCGGCAAAGTCTGCCACCAGGCCTATGCCCTGGTGCTGCAGCGCCAGATTGATGATGCCCGTGCTGCTGTCCATGGATAAAGGAGAGTGAACGGCGACTTCGGTCACGGCAGCCTCTGGGCTGCGGGTTTGGCCGTGCACCCATTGCAGCCGGCTCTGAAAGTCGCCATAGCCCAGCGTGATGCATGCCACGCCATGCTCGCGTCCCAGCTCCTGTGGATGCTCGGGCGGCTTGATCAGACCCCTGAGGTAGGCCGGCGAGGCCACGGCGATGTAGCGCACCTGGCGCAGCTCGCGCGCCACCATATGCGGTGGTAGCTGTTCTGGCCGGGTCAGGCGGATGGCCAGATCCAGACCTTGCTGCGCCAGGTCCTGCATCTGGTCGCTGAGGCTGACGGCGACCTCAAGCTCGGGCCATTGGCGGCGCAGCGCAGGCAGCTGTGCACTGAGCCATATTTCACCAAAGATGGTCGGTGCCGTCAGTCGCACCGTGCCGCGCGGCACGCCGCTGTAATGGCCGGCAATGGCGTGGATATCGCTGGCCGTCTGTGCCAGCTGGCTGCAGGCGGCATAGACCTCGGCGCCCAGCTCGGTCAGGGACAGGGAGCGGGTTGTGCGGTGCAGCAGCTGCACGCCCCAATGGGCTTCGAGCCGGCCCACGCTGCGGCTGACGGCCGAGGTGGTCAGATCCAGTTGCCGTGCGGCGGCGGCAAAGCTGCGCTGCTCCACCACCTTGGCGAAAACCAGCATTTCAGGAAGCAGGCCGGACTCTGTGCTCATGGTTCAGCTTGATTGTTGATCTTTGGGTAATAGTAAGTGGAATAGAGCTGTATTGATGCTTAGAAGTGATTGAAGGACCATGCCATCATGACTTCCCAGACATCTTCCTCTTTACAAGTGCTGGCTTCCAAGCCGGCTTTGGCAGCCACCTCGCCGCCCAAGGCTGCAGCCGGCGGTAGCTGGCGCATGGTGCTGGCCATGGCGCTTTCCGGAACCATCGGCCTGCTGGTGGTGGAGAGCGGCCTGCCCGTGCTGTGGGTGGTGTGGTTGCGTTGTTTGCTTGGCGGACTCGGGCTGGCGGCCTGGGTGCTTTGGTCGGGCCAGTGGTCCCGGCCGACCTGGCGCGAGAGCGGCTGGCTGCTGCTGGGGGCTGTGGCGCTCATCGTCAATTGGCTGTGCCTGTTTCGTGCCTATGAATACAGCGGCATTGCCATTGCCACGGTGGTCTATCACGTACAGCCCTTCTTGCTGTTGCTGCTGGCAGCTCTGCTGCAGGGCGAGCCTCTGCCGCTCAATCGGCTGCCCTGGCTGCTGCTGGCGCTGGTAGGCGTGGGCTTGAGCAGCGGCCTGGTAGGGCTGACTGATCAGCAGGCGTCGCAAGGGCAATCCTTGGGCATTGTGCTGGCACTGCTGGCAGCCAGTCTTTATGCCCTGGCCACCTTGGCCACTCAGCGGCTCAGGCGGCTTGCGCCGGCGCAGATCGCCATGCTGCAGATGCTGCTTGGTGCGCTGAGCTTGCTGCCCTGGGTGTGGGAGCTGCGCGCCCAGGCACTCTTCAGCCCCAAGGTCTGGGCTGCGGTGCTGGTGCTGGGCCTGGTGCACACGGCCTGGATGTACACACTGATGTACACGGCATTTCAAAGACTGCAGGCGCAGGCGATCGCCGGCTTGTCCTTTATCTACCCCGTCATGGCTTTGCTGGTGGATCTGCTCTGGTTTGGTGCCAAGCCGCAGCCGGCGCAGTGGCTGGGGATGGCGTTGATTCTGGGGGCGCTTGCAGCTTATCGGCGTAGCGAGCGCAAGCCTAATCAAAAATAGCTGCCAGCGGTTATGCATCAAGCGCCAGCAGCTATTGTTTTAAATCCAGGGGGTAATGGCCAGCACCAGTGGCATCAGCACCGCCGTGGCCACGCCGTTCAAGCCCATGGCCAGAGCGGAGAACGCAGCGGCCGTGGGGTTGAGCTGGATGGCGCGTGCCGTGCCAATCGCATGGGCCGTAAGTCCGATGGCAAAGCCTTGAACCGCTGGATCCTTGAGACGCAGGACGCGGCACAGCAGCGGTGCCATCATGGTGCCGCTGATGCCGGTAATGGCCACGGCCACGGCGGCCAGCGAGGGGGTTCCTCCAAAACGCTCGGCCATGGGCAGGGCGATGGGAATGGTGGCCGATTTGGGTGCCACGGCGATCAGCGTAGCTTGCGAGCCGCCAAAGGCCCAGGCGATGCCCAGCGCCGAAAACAGAGCGACCAGACAGCCCACCAGCAGCGCCACGCTGATGGGCAGCCACAGCTGACGGATGCGCTCGCGTTGGGCGTAGAGCGGGATGGCCAGTGCCACGGTAGCCGGGCCTATCATCAGACCCAGCAGGGATACGCCGCTGCGATAGGTTTCATAAGGCGTGCCCGTGAGCAACAGAATCGCGACGATGACGACCACGCCGGTAAACACCGGAATCAGCATGGGGCGGTTACCGCTTTTCCTGTAGATGGCCATGGCCGCCATATAGACCAGCATGGTCAGCACCAGCCAGGGCAGGGGCGAGCCTTGGGCCAGGCTCAGCCAGGCGGTGTGCAGGCGTTCAAGCAGGGGTGTGCTCATAAGCTCTGCTCCTGTCTTGCCGCGGGCTCGTCATCCGACTTGAGAGTGCGCTGGCGCTGCAGGCAGAAGCGGAAGGTGAGGGCGGTTGCGGTGAATGTGATGGCAGCTCCGGCAATGCAGGCCAGCACAAACGGCAGCCATTCGCGGCGCAGGTGGTCGAATTCCAGCATTACGCCTGCAATGACGGGGATGAAAAGCAGCATCATGTTCTGCAACAGAACCTGAGCAGTATCTTCCAGTGTCTTGGGTAGGCGTTTGTAAAACAGCAGGCCCAGCAGCAAAAGCAGGATGCCGATCAGCGCGCCGGGCAGAGGCAAGCCCGTGACGCGGGCCAGGAACTCCCCCAGTAGCTGAAAGGCAAAAAGTACGGCAAGCGCATACAGCATAAAGGTGGTCAGCTCCTGAATAATGAGTTGGCAGCCTGTTGTCAGGCAGTCAACTCTGTAAGGGTGGGGTATGGCTTGGGTGAATAAAGGTAAAGCAGGCGGGTAACTATTGCGTGTCGCGGATGACAGGTTTATCTTGGATCTCAGGCGCTTCGGAGCCGAAGCGGCCAGTCATCGCACGAGCTTAGGAGAAGTCACCATGCAAACCGCAGTCTATCGCGCACCTGTGTATGAACCTACGGTCGATGAATTGGAAACACTCAAGAAGCTGGAGCTGGGCGAGGATGTCTCCCTGTGGTCTGCCGCCAAGGAATATCTTTCCAAGCGCCTGCTGGAGCGGGGCCTCGTGGAGCAGGATGCAGAAAAGCACTGGCATATCACCGAGTCGGGGCGTATGGTGATCCGGCGCCAGCTCTGAAGTGCTCGGGGTTAACCCTTGGATTGCAATTGCCTGATTTGGAGGCAACCTACCTTTCAGCCCGCAAGTACAAGGGCTTGTGTGCTGTTATCACCAGGATTTCACTGGATATCCACAATCATGTCCACATGATCTGTGGAAAAAAGCGCTGTCATGGACAGCGCTTTTTTTGTGGCTTGACTCAAGCCAGGGTTGCTCGGATTGACAGCAAAGGCTCTCGTTGACAGTACAAGTGCAGCGATGCTCAAAAGGCATTTTCCAGAGAGAAATGTCCCATGTGACCTGCTGTGTGCTATGGGCTTGAAGCGAGTGGATGTTTGACAGATGGGCGATGCTGCCGGTGCCTGGCATGGTATTGCAAGGCATAGATCCGCACCAGATTGTGCAAAGTTATGCACAGTGACTGTGCAACTTCGAAAAGATGAGCGAGCAAGAGAGATCCTGCCTTATCCCGGCAAGGGAAAGGCATGGGGCTGTGGCGTAATTGATGCGCCGGCTTTTCGCGTGGAGAACGGAAGGCTGGATGGCAGCGAAGCCGCCTTTTCGGCTTGGGTATGTAGTGCCGGATTGGACCGGAACGCCCTGCTGCGGGGATTTCAATTCCCAGCACTCACCCTGGAGGGATGCGGATTGTATTCGATATTCAGGCGCAAAAAATTGTCGCAGCGTTCCTTTGGACAAAAACGCGTTGCGCCCATGATGCCGACATGAGGTCGAAGCTGGGTCGATTTGTCAGCAGGTACTTCGCTTGGTGTTGCTATCAGTGCTGAGTGGCTGCATATTTGCAGAGCACAAATCAACAAGGGCGGGTTGAAGCCCGCCCTTGTTAGGTGAGTTGCTGTCAGCACCAAAGAAGTGCTGCCGTCCTGTTATGCATTTGACCAGTCTATTCGCTTGTAGGCACGAAAAACAGGTACTCACCTGGCCCCATCTGCGGGGTAATCACATAGCCTTCGCATTGTCTGTCCTTGCATTTCACAGGGATAGCGCGGGGCCAGATAGTTGCTGCAGTAGGGTAACCAGGCAGGTACTGCGGCACATGCCATACCCCATAGTCCCCCACTGGCTCTGCT
Source organism: Comamonas sp. wu1-DMT (assembly GCF_040187805.1). Classification (NCBI taxonomy): domain Bacteria; kingdom Pseudomonadati; phylum Pseudomonadota; class Betaproteobacteria; order Burkholderiales; family Comamonadaceae; genus Comamonas; species Comamonas sp. wu1-DMT. The sequence goes on along the minus strand of NZ_JBANEM010000008.1, from coordinate 126,192 downwards.
TGCTGCGAGCCTGCTGCACCTTGCTCGCCACTTCCGAAGATCTGGCGTTGAATGCTCAACGGTTCATTGATGGCCCTGGAGTCGGGTGCAGCCAAAGACGAAGCGCTGCATAGTGCAATCGCTAAAAGAGCTAGAGTCTTGCCCATAGCGGCCTCCTAGATTAGGAATCACGCCCACTAATTGTCATACAGCTGTGCTGTACGTGGATCTTCCATCACAGATGTTACAAGCGAGGGGCGAGGGGCTTCAGGTGTCCAACTTGACTGAACCTCTGTGGGCGCTGAAGCGGGAGTGGGGCTACCTTGTGCCGAAGCATCCGGCCCGTAGTTGTTGCGGCGCTCGTCTGCAGTCATGGATTGCGGGCATTTAGAACCCGTGATCTCCAGTGCCACGCGAGCGGCGGGATCCATGCAGTCCATTGCCAGCGAGGCTGCCTTCATGCCCTTGTTCCAGAGCTCACGGCTCATTTTCAGGCGCTTGCAATGCTCGTCCGTCCAGGTTGTGCCGAAGCTCACGCCAAAGCCAGGTCCGTTGGCACTGCCGCTGCTGCTGCCCATGCAGGTGTCATTGCTGGTAGTGAGATTGGGGCCGTTCACGCTGGGAACGTTTTTCATGGTGTAAGTACCTGTGTACTCCACAATGTTCTTGGACGTCCCGGATACCGTGCTGTTCAGGTTCTGGGTGGTCGTGCCGTTCGTTGTGATGTTTTGATCGGAGGTTGAAGTGGATCTGCTGTCCATCGTTGATACAGATCGACTTTCCGCCGGGGCAACGACCGGATTGACAATGGTGACCGACTGATTCTGTTGCGCCCCCACGGAAGAGGAGCTAGAGGAGCTTTGCGCGCTGCTGTCGGCACTTTGCGCATAACTGCACAAAGGAACGCAAAGACTTAACAGAGCTATTGAGAATTTCATGCTTTGCTCCTACGTTGCCCGAGCCCGGCCAGGTAGCCAGGCCCGGGACAAACACAACTATCTTGGGACAGCTGCCTTAGTTGGCATTGGCAGCGGAGCCTGCACCGGCAGTACCGGAGGTGCCACCACCGTTGGAGAAGTAGCCAGCATTGCCAAATGCTCCAGCGTTCTGATGGACGGTACCCACCGAGGTTGCGCCCGATCCGGTGTTGGTCCATGCGCCGCTAGGCCCAGAGATAGCAGCCGAAGTTGCGCCATAACCGGAAGTCGTGCCAGCATTGCTGTTCACATAGGACAGTCCGCCACCAGGGCCAGCGCCAGTGGCAACTTGGTTGGCTGTGTGCGAAGTGGCCACACCAGCTGCTCCGCCGCTGACGGGGCCTGCGCTGTAGCCAGCCAGGGCCGCAGAACCTGCGTTAGCGTTGGTCGCAGCACCGCCACCCGCAACAGCGTTGCCCGAAGTTGCAGAAAGGCTCTTCACGTTACCGTAGGTAGTTGCGCCACCACTGACCGCAGCACCACCGGCGCCGTAAGGGCCTACAGCAATGCCGCCACCAGCGGCATTGGCGTTGGAGGTTGCACCGGAGGTTGCACTATTCATGCTCAGCGCAGCACCGTTGCCCGAGCTGGCAGCACCCGACACCGTAGCTGAAGATGCGCTCGACGTCGTGTTTGTGGCAGCGATGCTTGAGCCGCTCACCGCAGCAGATGCAACACCAGCCAACGCAATAACCGCCATGGCAATCAGAGACTTTTTCATGATCATTCCTTTGAATAGCGAGTTCTCAGACAACTGAGAGTGTGTGAGCGAAAGACCGATGCAATTTCGCAAAGGCCAGTGTTAACCGTCAACAAGTTATGGAGTGCTTTGTTACGTTCCAAAACTGCTTTCGGTGAAGGCAGTTTCAGAAAACGACGGAGAAACAGTAATACCCCATTCAAAGATATTTTTTGAAGAATTTAAAATGATGAGAAAAATGAATGATTTGTTGTGGCTTGTGGATGTTGTGCTATTGAAAGAATAGTGCTTGTTGGAAAATTCTTACAATGCTAAAAAATGTAATCTGTATTTCTTTTTATTTTATATGTCCATTGTTTCAAAAATAAAGGGTTTACATCTATTTTTCTGATGAAAAGAAGTTAATACCTCGTATTCCAGTATTAATTTGTAAAAATCTAAACCTTATTTTTCTTTATTTGTTTTTTGTAGATTTTCAATGGAATGAATTCTATTTTTCGCGAGATTCCAAAGAAATCGACCCATCAAATGGAGTGTCACATGTATCTATCCGACGCATTTATGAGCTCACGGTTTGATGATGCTGGCAGTACAGAAGTCACATCTACTGTCTTTGGGCGCATGTGGCCGTCCGACATGAAGGGTCAGCAGAACCAGCCGGTGCGAGTCTTTCTGGTTGACGAAGACAGCCATGTCAGGAATGTGATCTCGCAGGAGCTCATGCGTGATCCGCGCACTCTTCTGGTAGGGCAGGCCTCCAGCTATAGAGAGGCTCGTAAGAACATCTTTTTGCAAGATTTCGATGTGCTCCTCATTGACCTGTCTCTTGGTGAAGGCCAAGGAATCGAGTTGCTGGAATCGATCCAACTAAAGAGGCCTGACGTGCTGAGCATTGCAATTTCTGCAAGTGAAAACGACGACGCGGCCATGAATGCTCTTAAAAGAGGCGCTGTTGGGTACCTAGTGAAGAACTCATGGTTTGGAAGCTACTCGCAAGCTGTGCTGGAAGTTGCGAATGGTGGAGCCGCTATATCTCCAGTAGTGGCAAAGAAAATCATTCCAAAAATATTCAAGGCCAATTTTCATGAGGAAAGTATCTTCAAACACAAGAGCTTTGAGTCGCTGACTGAAAGAGAAGTGGAAATATTGAAATTGATAGCCCAAGGAAAAAACTCTCTAGAGGTCGCGTCCTACTTGCAAATAAGCCCTTTGACAGTGTCAACGCATATAAAAAATATTTACGGAAAGATGCAAGTAAGAACCAGGGCGCAAGCCGTCAGATGTGCAATATTGATAGGTATTATTTGAGTACTGTTGTTAAGTGTGCTCTAGGTCTTAAATGTAAAAATACTCTGTCTTAAATCTCATATTGAAATGATATTTGAGTCTGAAATATTTTTTGCAGATTTCTTTATAGAGAAATTTCTTTCATGAGGTGGAAGGAGCTTTTACCTGGTCACTTTCAAGCATGTGCTCCTTGTTGGGCAAAGCGTGCGTGCTGTTTTCACATGGCTGCGATCCAGCAGCTTTGATGCTTCATCGATGTCATGGATGGGCCGGCCGCGAAGTTGCGCATGTCGCACATAGGCATGGCGCGCATTCGTTTGCCAGCCTCTTTATTGCCGGTGACAAGAGTGAGGTTGCCCCGTTGCAAGAGCTGTTCGATACATTCAACGAGTGGGCGGGACGGGAGGTTGTGAGGCAGCCTCCTTATGAAGCAAATATGAGCTGACCACTGCACTCTATTCGGCGGCACTGGGAGGGGGAGTCAATGAATGGGGATACCACTCCGAAATGACCGATGCTGCATGCGCATGTGCTGATCGCCAGAGGTCGTTCTGGCTGGAGCCAGGATGGTCTGGTAGTTCGATGTGTCTATCAGCCGCGCGAATAGCGAACCAAATGCCATGCTCCCAGTCCTGGTCTCGTTGCAGTTTCTTGAGGGCAGGTGCAGTAATCACGATCACTCTCTTATTGCCCGCTCTTGCATAGCCGATCTCAACCAGCGTTCCAAAAGCCTCCAGGTCTTCGAGATAGGCGACAACAACGTCGGCCCGTGAGATGCCTTGAAGAGCTCCGCGATAGGCAGCGCTTTGTGGATTGTAGGGAGAGTAAGAATTCGCGCCATGCATGTGTCCATGGCTGCCATTTTTCGCTTTCCATGGACCTGAATACATGAACCTCGTACGAGTTCCGTGAAATAGCATTTCTTCCGGCGGCGCGATCAGCACATCGGTATCTGAATTCTCGATCCCTAGATCACCAAGTGCCTTGGATCTGGATACGTCGAAGATTCGCCAACAGGAAAACTCTCTGCCCGGGTCCTCATTGTCTAAATCTGTCCCCATTTTTCCCGCCATGTAGACGACAGGTAGAGCCAGTTTCGCTTGGCGGATTGCTTTGCTCGCCTGCAGCCAGTTTTCGACATCCGTTTCAAACCAGCCAATGGCTCTGTTGCTCATCGGTGTGGGATGAGGAAACTTGTCCTTGCGCAACAGCTTGTAGAGCATCGATCTTGATAACCCAGTCCGTGTCAGAACCTCATCCATAGGGATGACATTCTTCGTGAAGCGTGACTTGCTATCCGTAGGCATGTGGTTTCTTGAGCTCGTGTGCTAGGTGGATGAGCTGGCGTTAATTAATGCAATAAGTATTAATTTCCGATAGCCATACCCAATGTAGGATTGGCTCTGACATTGTTGTCGAATACGAACGATTTGTATTAATTTTGTATTTTGATCTGCTTTCACTCTTCGGAGGGACATGACGTTACCGCCGAGCCTGCCTGCTTCGTGGAGGCAAATTACGAGCCGGTCGGCATGTCGCGAACCCGCAGCATGGGATGCAAGGTATTGGGGGAGGGAAATTACGAGGCTTGCGGGGCGCCAGGCAGATTGAAGCCATCGCTGGATGGGGGCGCCTCTGTCCAAGGCGAGAGCTGCCATCTCGCCACGCAAGCGGGAGGACACTGGCGTGCTTTCGGATGTCGTCGCATGGTTTTTGCGCCAATCGTTTTTTTTGAGATGCGCCAAATCGCAAATTGCGAGGGGACCATTGCGGCAAAGAAAAAGCCGTTAAGTCATTGAAACTTAACGGCTTTTTGTATGTGGTGCCCGGGGCCGGAATCGAACCGGCACGCCTTGCGGCGGGGGATTTTGAGTCCCCTGCGTCTACCAATTTCACCACCCGGGCTTCGCTTAGCGCAGACGCGAATTATGGCACAGTATTGGACATGAAAACTTATTCGACCATCGAACATGCTATCGGTCACACGCCGCTGGTGGCATTGCAACGCATCGGCGCGGATGCAAACCGTGAACGTGCAAACGTAGTGCTGGGCAAGCTCGAAGGCAACAACCCGGCTGGCTCCGTCAAGGACCGGCCTGCGCTGTCCATGATCCAGCGTGCTGAAGAGCGCGGCGAGATCAAGCCGGGCGACGCGCTGATCGAGGCAACGTCGGGCAACACCGGCATTGCCTTGGCCATGGCTGCAGCCATCAAGGGCTATCGCATGATTCTGATCATGCCCGAGGACCTGTCCATCGAACGCGCACAGACCATGAAGGCTTACGGCGCCGAACTGATTCTGACGCCCAAGAGCGGTGGCATGGAATATGCGCGCGATCTGGCCGACCAGATGGTGGCCCAGGGCAAGGGTGTGCTGCTGGATCAGTTTGCCAACCCCGACAATCCCAGGGCCCACTATGAAACCACAGGGCCGGAGCTGTGGGAGCAGACCGGTGGTGAGATCACCCACTTTGTGAGTGCCATGGGTACTACCGGAACCATTACCGGAGTGGCCAGGTTCCTCAAGGAAAAGAACCCGAACATCAAGATCATCGGCGCTCAGCCTTCCGAGGGATCGCGCATTCCTGGCATCCGCAAGTGGCCCGAGGAGTATCTGCCCAAGATCTATGACGCTTCGCTGGTCGACGAGCTGGTCTATGTGACGCAGGACGATGCCGAAGACATGGCCCGCCGCATGGCGCGCGAAGAGGGCATCTTCGCGGGTATCTCGGCTGCCGGTGCCCTGTGGGTGGCCCAGGAAATTGCCAAACGCGAGCAGAACGCCACCATCGTGTTTGTGGTGTGCGACCGTGGTGATCGCTACCTCTCTACAGGCGTGTTTCCGGCATGAGCAATGTCTTTTGCGTGATAGCGCAAAAGAGAATCAACGCTCCAAATGACAGTCAGCGCTTATCCATCAAGCGCTGACTGCTATCAATATCAAGAATAGGACTTACGCAAACAAGAATGCAGCAGCGGCCTGCCTTATGAGACAGACGCCTCGCCTGAACCCGTTTTGCGTAAGTCGTGAAGAATACGGAGAGCCTCATGGCTTATGAAGTCCGCTTTTGTTCCAACTGCGCGACTGAGCTGCAATGGATTGTGGCCAGCGAGGACAGCGGCGAGGTGCAGCGTCTGCGTTGCCCGAGTTGCGGGTTCACGCATTGGGGCAATCCCACGCCGGTGCTGGCGGCTGTGGTGGAAGGTGATGACGGCCGGGTGCTGCTGGCGCGCAATGCACTGTGGCAAGAGGGCGTTTTCGGCCTGATTACGGGCTTTATGGAGGCCGGTGAATCGCCAGAAGCCGGTATCTGTCGCGAGGTTCTCGAAGAGACGGGGCTGCGCGTGAAGGCACTGCGTCTGCTGTGCTGCTCGGAGTTTCTGCGCATGAATCAGGTGCTGATTGCCTACCATGTGCGCGTGCAGGGCCGACCCGAGGATGTGAAGCTCTCGCCCGAGCTTCTGGAATACCGCTGGCAGACGGCCCAGGAGTCGCTGTGCTGGCCTGCAGGCACGGGCTACGCTCTGGCAGAGTGGATCAAGCAAAAAGGCTTCGAGCCGCGCTTTGGTGCTTTCCGTCCCGGTCAGAACCCGGAGCCTGATCCCGCCAAATGGCCTGTGCGACGCTGGGCTGAGGACACTCGCTTTACGGTGGCACCGGCTCTGGATTGAGCAAAGACCGCGCTGGCACTGCCAGCGCCTGGTTTTTCTACAATCGGCGCTGACGAGGAATCCACCCCATGCACGTAGATCAAGAAGTTGACACCCGCGGCCTGAACTGCCCGCTGCCCATTCTCAAGGCCAAGAAGGCGTTGGCTGCCATGCAAAGCGGCCAATTGCTCAAGGTCGTGGCCACAGATACCGGCTCCATCCGGGACTTCCAGGCCTTTGCCAAGCAGACCGGCAATGAGCTGGTCGAGCAGCAGACGGTCGGTGATGAATTCATCCATATCCTGCGTCGGCGCTGAGCGCTGAATCGGTCTGAGAGCATTGGACGGACAAAAGGCCTGCAAGCGCAGGCCTTTTGTCATCAGAGAGGCTTTGGCCGATCTTGCTTATAGGCTCAAGCTCTTGAGGTATTCGCGAAAGCTGTCGCCCACATCGGGGTGCTGCAGCGCCAGCTCCACCGTGGCTTCCAGAAAGCCTTCCTTGCTACCACAGTCATAGCGCTTGCCTGCATACTGGAAGGCATAGACGGCTTCATGAGCCATCAGCCGTTCGATGGCATCGGTCAGCTGGATCTCGCCACCCACGCCTTTTGGCTGGTTGCGGATCTCGTCGAAGATGGCGGGAGTCAGCACGTAACGGCCCGCCACACCCATGCGCGATGGCGCTTTCTCGGGAGCGGGCTTTTCCACGATCTCATCGATGCGCATCAGTGGGCCGCCCGCAGGCTCGCCCTTTACGATGCCGTAGCGCTTGGTGTGCTCGAGCGGAACTTCCTGAACGGCCAGCAGAGAGCGGCCCTGTTTCTGGAAAGCGGCCGTCATCTGCGCCATCACGCCGGGGCCGCCATTCTCTCCTGTCATCAGGTCGTCGGCCAGAATGACGGCAAAGGGTTCATTGCCGACCAGGGGTTGCGCGCACAGAACGGCATGGCCCAGGCCCAGGGAGCGGGGCTGGCGCACGAACAGGCAGTTCATATCGGCCGGGCTGACGCTGCGCACCAGGTCCAGCATGGCCTGCTTGCCGGCATTCTCCAGCTCGTTCTCGAGCTCGTACGAAGTGTCGAAATGGTCTTCGATGGCTCGCTTGCTGCGGCCGGTGACAAAGACCATGTCGCGGATGCCTGCCTCGTACGCCTCTTCCACGGCGTACTGGATCAGCGGCTTGTCCACCACAGGCAGCATTTCCTTGGGTGAAGCCTTGGTGGCGGGCAGAAAACGGGTGCCCAGGCCTGCAACTGGGAACACGGCTTTGCGGACGCGGGTTTGATTGCTCATGTGCTTGTCTTTTCTGGATGGAAAAAAGGCGCAGTTGCCTGCGCCTTGTTTTTGGAGAGAGTTTAGCGGGGTTTAGCCCAGACGAGCGAGCTGCTCGTTGATGCGTGTCAGTGTCGCGCCGAAGTCGGCCAGGCGCTTGCGCTCCTGTTCCAGCACTGCGGCAGGAGCCTTGGCGCAGAAGGCCTCGTTGCTCAGCTTACCGTTGGCTTTGACGATCTCGCCTTCGAGGCGCTTGGCTTCCTTGGACAGGCGGGCCTTCTCGGCTGCAACGTCGATTTCGACAAACAAAGCCATGCGGATGTCGCCCAGGACGTTGACCGGAGCAGTCTGTGCGGCGGTGGCCCATGCGGCTTCGTCATCGAACACCTTGACTTCGCTGAGCTTGGCCAGGTTCTTGAGCACGTCGGCATTGGCGCGCATAAATGCCGAGTCCTCGGCATTGCCGGCCACGGTGAGCAGCGGCAGGCGTTGAGCGGGCGACACGCCCATCTCGCCACGCAGCGCGCGGCAGGCATCCACCATCTGCTTGATGCGGCCCACGTAGGCGATAGCTGCTTCGTCGATCTTCTCCGGCTGTGCTTCGGGGTAGCGTGCCACGGCGATGGAGTCGCCCTTGAGGCCGGCCACGGGCGCAACCTGCTGCCATAGTTCTTCCGTCACAAACGGAATGATGGGGTGGGCCAGGCGCAGAATTGCCTCCAGCGTACGGATCAGCGTGCGGCGCGTGGCGCGCTGCTGGGCCTCGTTGCCGGTCTGGATCTGCACCTTGGCGATTTCCAGGTACCAGTCGCAGAACTCGTTCCAGACGAAGTCGTAAATCGTGTTGGCGACATTGTCCAGGCGGAACTCGGCAAAGCCCTTGGCCACTTCTGCCTCGACCTTTTGCAACTGCGAGCTGATCCAGCGGTCGGGCTGGCTGAAGTGCATATAGCCGGCGAACTCGCCGCCCGGTTGGCACTGCTCCTTGGTGTGGGGTGCCAGACCGCAGTCATGGCCTTCGCAGTTCATCAGCACGAAACGCGAAGCATTCCAGAGCTTGTTGCAGAAGTTGCGATAGCCCTCGCAGCGCTTGCTGTCGAAGTTGATGCTGCGGCCCAGCGATGCCAGGGCGGCAAAGGTGAAGCGCAGTGCGTCCGCTCCGTAGGCGGGGATGCCTTCGGGGAATTCCTTTTGCGTGTTCTTGCGCACCTGGGGCGCGGTCTCGGGCTTGCGCAGGCCGGTGGTGCGCTTTTCCAGCAGCGGCTCCAGCGAGATGCCGTCGATCAGATCCACGGGGTCCAGCACATTGCCTTCGGACTTGCTCATCTTCTTGCCTTGCGCATCGCGCACCAGGCCGTGGATGTAGACATGCTTGAACGGCACGCGACCCGTGAAGTGCGTGGTCATCATGATCATGCGGGCGACCCAGAAGAAGATGATGTCGTAGCCGGTCACCAGCACCGAGGAGGGCAGGTAGAGGTTGAAGTCGTCATCGGCCGCATGGCCCTGCTCGGGCCAGCCCATGGTGCTGAAAGGCACCATGGCGGAGGAGTACCAGGTGTCCAGCACGTCGGCATCGCGGGTCAGCTTCTTGCCGGGGGAAACCTTGTCAGCTTGTGCCTGGGCTTCGGCTTCGTTCTTGGCAACGTAGATATTGCCTTCTTCGTCATACCAGGCAGGAATCTGGTGGCCCCACCAGAGCTGGCGCGAGATGCACCAGTCCTGGATGTTGTTCATCCACTGGTTGTAGGTGTTGACCCAGTTCTCGGGCACGAACTGAACTTCACCGGAAGCGACGGCGTCGATGGCCTTCTGGGCGATGGACTTGCCGCTCGGGTCCTGGTCGCTGACCTTGCTCATGGCGATGAACCACTGGTCGGTCAGCATGGGTTCGATCACCTGGCCGGTACGGTCGCAGATGGGCACCATCAGCTTGTGCTTCTTGATCTCGACCATCAGGCCCAGCTCTTCCAGGTCGGCCACGATGGCCTTGCGGGCCACGAAGCGGTCCATGCCGCGGTATTTCTCGGGCGCCTCGTCGTTGATCTTGGCGGTCAGCGTCAGCACGCAGATCATGGGCAACTTGTGGCGCTGGCCCACCTGATAGTCGTTCTGATCGTGGGCAGGCGTGACCTTGACCACGCCGGTGCCGAACTCTCGGTCCACGTATTCGTCGGCGATGATGGGGATCTGGCGGCCCACCAGGGGCAGGGTCACGGTCTGGCCGATCAGGTGCTTGTAACGCTCGTCTTCGGGGTGGACCATCACGGCCACGTCGCCCAGCATGGTTTCGGGGCGGGTGGTTGCGACCACCAGATTGCCTTCGCCGCTGGTCAGCGGGTAGGCGATATGCCACAGGCTGCCGTCCTTTTCCTGGTTCTCGACTTCCAGGTCGGAGACTGCAGACTGCAGCACCGGATCCCAGTTCACCAGGCGCTTGCCGCGGTAGATCAGGCCTTGCTGGTACAGCTTCACAAAGGTCTCGGTCACCACCTTGGACAGCTTGTCGTCCATGGTGAAGTACTCACGGCTCCAGTCCACGGTGTCGCCCATGCGGCGCATCTGGGTGGTGATGGTGTCGCCGGACTTTTCCTTCCACTCCCAGACCTTCTTGGTGAACTCGTCGCGGCCCAGGTCATAGCGGCTCACGCCCTGGGTCTGCAGCTGGCGTTCCACCACGATCTGGGTGGCGATGCCTGCGTGGTCGGTTCCGGGAATCCAGGCCGTGTTGTAGCCCTTCATGCGGTGGTAGCGTGTCAGCGAGTCCATGATGGTCTGGTTGAACGCGTGGCCCATGTGCAGCGTACCTGTCACATTGGGTGGGGGCAACTGGATGGAGAAGTTGTTGCCTGCAGCGGTAGCTTCGGTACCGGGCTTGCCTGTGCCGCGATAGCCGGCATTGCCGTAACCGCGCTTTTCCCACTCAGGGCCCCAATGGGCTTCGATGGAGGCAGGTTCAAAAGACTTGGAGAGGCTGTCGAGGCCGGGCTGTTGAATGGTGTCGCTCATGGCTGCGTTACAAGAACTCTGGAAATGAAAACGGCATCCTGAAAAGGGATGCCGTCTGCATGAAAGATAAGGACGGATTGCCAATGATTTTAGCGATCCGATCCAGTGATGAGCGCGGTAGGTCTTATTTCGTCCTCTTGCGCTTATTTATCAAGCGCTTGTAGCTATTGAATTAGCGAGACTGCGCTTGAACAAGCATGTACCACGCCAGAGACGTCGAGCAAGGCCTGGGCAGCCCCAACCGCCCCGCAGCGAGGGCGTCGTCCCTCTTGGGGGAAGCGGCGTAGCCGCTCAGGGGAGTTACTTACCAGGAACAAACTCCGGCCGGTCGTTGTTCTGCGGCTTGAGGGGAGCGCTGGACTTGCCCTCGGCACGTTCCTTGCGCCACTGCTCCTTGCGGGCCGTCCACTCGTCCAGGCGCGCATGGGCGGTCTTGCTTTCCTTGAGCATCTGCAGCTCGTCGGCCAGCTGGGCCGTCAGCTCCAGGCGGATGCCGTTGGGGTCGAAGAAGTAAATGCTCTTGAAGATGTGGTGATCTGTCACGCCCAGCACTTCCACGCCGCAGGCCTGCAGGCGGGCCTTGGTGTTTTCCAGCTCCTGGACGGAGTCCACTCGGAAGGAGATGTGATTGATCCAGATCGGAGTGTTGGGTGAGGGCAGGGCCGCTTCGTCGTCGCCAATGTCGAAGAAGGCAATGAAGGAGCCGTCCTTGAGGCGGAAGAAGAAATGGGTGTAGGGGCAGTATTCGCCCGTGGAAGGGACATAGTCGCTCTGGATGATGTGGTAGAGCGGCAGGCCGAGGATGTCCTCGTAGAAGTGACGAGTCTCTTCCGCATCCTTGGCCTTGTAGGCGTAGTGGTGCAACTGCTGCACGGCGGCAGGTGCGGGCAGCTGGCTCATGTCCGCACGCCGGGGCTGGGAGTAAACCGGGGTAGGGGCGGCTTGGCTCATGCGATGTCTCCTTCAATTGTGTGAGTGGATTGATTCTACTATTCGTAATTGATTAACCTAAAGTAAATTTTTTTGATGAAGGGGATTTGTGTCTGAAGCATGCCGCAGACGCAAAAAAGCCCGGACCGCTTGCACGGGCCGGGCCAAAGAGAGAGCCCGCAAGGGGCTTCACTCGAGAGTCTTTGCGGACCTGGATTACTGCTTCACAGCTTCGATCTGCAGGACCAGGCGCACTTCCTTGGGGAAGCCATAGGGGATGCCGTAGTTCACGCCCCACTGGGTGCGGTCGATGGTGGCCTCGAAGTCGCCGCCGCAGACTTCACGCTTTTGCAGCATGGGGCTTTCGTAGCAGGTGAACTTGTTGGCCTTGACGGTGATGGGGGCGGTCTTGCCCAGCAGGGTCAGCTGGCCGGTCACTTCCTTGAGCTTGTCGCCGTCAAACACGAACTTGTCGGAGACAAATTTGGCTTCGGGGAATTTTTCCACGTTGAAGATGTCGGCGCTTTGCAGATGCTTGTTGAAGGAGGGCGTGCCGGAGTTCACCGAAGTCATGTCCAGAGTCACTTCGACCTTGCCGGTCTTGGCTGCCTTGTCGAACTGAACGTTGCCGCTTTTCTTGTCGAAGCGGGCACGGTTGGTGGAGGCGCCAAAGTGGTCGATCTCGAAAGTCGCAAACGTGTGTGTGGGGTCGATGGCGTAAGTGGCTGGTGCCGCCTGGACAGCGGTGGCAAACAGGGACGCAGCGGCCAGAGCGAACAGAGTGGAACGCATGGTGAATACTCCTTCAGGGATTGGAACTATCAAAACATGAGCTTTCAGCGCTTGCCTATCAAGCACTGGAGCCGAAAAACGCTTAAAGCTTGCCGACGCCAGTCAGAGCCAGCTTGAATTGCACATTGACCTCGTCGGCCACCATGGAGGTGTCCTTCCAGTCGCCATCGCCGATCTTGAAGTTCAGACGCTTGAGCGCCAGCGTGCCGGCGGCCGTGGTGGTGGCGCCGGACTGGGTCAGCGTCACGGGCAGGCTCACCTTCTGTGCATTGCCCTTGATGGTCAGCGTGCCGTCCACCTGGAACTTGCCACCGCCCAGAGCCTTGACGGCGCTGGAGTCAAAAGTGGCCTGAGGGAATTTGGCAACGTTGAACCAATCTGCCTTGGGCAGTTCGGCATCGGTTTCCTTGGCGCCCATGGTGGCGCTGCCGGTATCGACCGTGAAATGGATCTTGCTGCTCTCGGGTTTGGCGGCGTCGAAGGCAATCTGGGCGTCGAACTTCTTGAAGTGGCCCTTGAGCGGCACGCCCATCTGCTTGGCTTCAAAGTTGACGGCGCTCTGTGCGGGCACCAGGGCTTGAGCGGCCTGTGCGGTGTTGCCCAGGAAAGCGGCTGCAATCAGTGCAGAGGAAAAAAGGACTTTCATCAAAAACTCCTTGTGATGAACATACAAAAAACTCAAAAGCCGGTACGGCTTGAAGGAGCGAGACAGCAAGCAAGCGCCGCCGCGCAGCAAAGCGGTTGTCCCCCAGGGGGGAAGCGGCGGGGCCGCCCCGGCAACGCCGCTCAGGGGGGACTATTGGCCCGGAACCATGCGTGACAGCAGTCCGTCGCGGTCAATGACCTGATGCTTGATGACGGCAGCGATATGCATCACCACCAGGGCTGCCAGCGCATAGGCCAGATAGCCATGCCAGGGCTTGAGCGATTCGGCCAGCTCGGGGCTCTTGCTCACCAGGTCAGGCAGGGGCAATTGTCCGAACAGCACGATGGGAAATCCTGCTGCCGAGCTGTACATCCAGCCCACCAGCGGGATGGCAAAGAACAGCGCATACATCAGGTGATGCACGCCATGGTGGGCAATGCGCTGCCAGCCCGGCATGGTGCGGGTGACGGCTTCGGGCAGCTCTGGTGGTCGGTGGGTGATGCGCCAGACCAGGCGCAGCACAGACAGGATCAGAATCGTCATGCCGGCCCATTTGTGCCAGTTGAAGTACTTGAGGCGTGTGGGCGAGAAAGGCAGGCCTGTCATATAGAGGCCAAAGGCGAAGATGCCGATCAGTGCCAAGGCCAGAACCCAGTGCAGGGCGATGGCGGTACCGGTGTAGCGGGAGCTTGAGTTCATGGAAACTGCAATCAGAAAGTGCGGGTCGCGGGCGCTGGGGACCCGCTGAAATTGATATGCAGTGTATGAAGCGGCGAATGCAAAAAGGTTCAGCAGGATTGAGGGCTCGATTCAAAAAAGCTGAATGTCCGAACCAAAAAGCGCTGGCTTCAGCAAGGTCGTCGAACATTCGATGCACAGCGAAGTGGGCGCATGCCGTTTTGCATGGCAAGCACTAATAAAGGAAGTTGGTATTGATGGGTATCAATTTTCCGAGTATTTAACTTGTGAATTTAGGTGGCAACAAATCATGCAGGCTGCTGTTTCTATACTCCGCGCCTCTTAGTCTTTTCAAAGACCAAAGCGTGGCGGACGGCCAAGGCTGGCGATATGTGGGTAGAAATGCCGACAACAACTGCAGCCGTTATCACCTGCTTTTTGACTCTCGGACGCATACAACGTTCGGGAATACATAGTCATCTAGCGATGTGCCCACGCCAGTCCTTGCTGTTGCTGTGCGCATTGCAGCAAGGAGTTGGAACCGTGTCCAAACTGGACTTGAATCGGCGCAGTTTTCTGAAGGCTGCCGCCGCCATGGGCGTGATTGCGAGTGTGCGCCCGGTCAAAGACGCACTTGCGGAATTGATAACGCCCGCCAGCGGTCAGGAGACCCACTGGATCAATGGCAACACGCTCAACTACCGCCGCGACGGCATGGCCAAGGTCACCGGGCAGAAGGTCTTTGCCATCGACCTGCGCGCCAGGGACATGCAGGGCTGGCCTGCGCAGCAGTCGCATGCGCTGACCATCCATATCCCGCGCGCCGACCGCATCTACGAAGGCCTGGATCTGTCGGTGCTGGGCAGCGACTACCAGCCTGATGTGCTGATCGACGCCGAGTCCATCGCCGCCGACGGCGTTGGAATGCCCGAGCCGGGCTTCTATGGCGAGTTCTTCGTCAAAAAGGGCCAGGTCTCTCCCATGCTGGGCCACCCCGTGGCCGTGGCCATCTGGCACGACTACGAGAAGTTCCGCGTGGCCAACCAGCGCCTGCGCTTCAATGACGCGATCTTCCGCTTCGGAGCCAAGGCTGCCCAGCCGCCACGCGCGCCCTATGTGGCCGCGCGCTACGTACGCGTGCAAGGCGAGGACGGCTATGGCGAGGACAGGTTCTCGCCCATGAAGAACACCGTCATCTGGCCGCAGCTCGATGAAAAAGGCGTGCACTGGCCCGACAGCAGCCATCCCGCCTTCGGCGCGCTGATGGGCGAGTCGGCACGCATCCAGGCCGAGATGAAACAGCCCAGGGACGGCTTGCGCGCGTTTGCACGCAAGTACTACAGCCAGTCCATCGAGCATGTGGCCATGGAAATGGAAAACGGCCTGGCCTGGTATGAGCGCGATAGCGGTGCGCTGCACATGGTTGCCGCGAGCCAGGCGCCCTACGGAACGGCCGAGCATGTGATGCACATGCTCAAGGACAGCAAGCTGCCGCTGAACCAGCTCGACTACATCAGCTCCTACACCGTGGGCTACGGCCAGAAGGAGCACCATCCCTTCCCGTTCTACGTGGCACTGGCGTCGCTGTATGCCCAGGGCCGCCCGGTGCGGCTGGCGCTGGACCGCTGGAAGCACTTCCAGTTCGCTCTCAAGCGCCATCCCTTCGACGTGGAGACAGCGATCTCGGTGGACAAGGACGGCAAGTTCCATGCGCTGACCTGCCACATGGTGGGCGACGGCGGCGGCGTGACCAACTTCAGCCCCTCGGTGGGCACGGTGGCAGTGACGGCGGCGCAATCCATTTACTACTTCCCCGAGAGCGACCTGTCGACCGAGGTGTACCCCTCCATCGGCGTCACGGCCGGCTCCATGCGCGGCTACGGCACGGTGCAGTCCATGGCCTACACCGAGATGCTGGTCGACGAGATCGCCCAGGAGATCGGCCTCGATGCCATCGAGCTGCGCCGACGCAATGTGCTCAAGAGCAGCATGAAGAACACCCAGGGCGCCTCGCCCTCAGGTCATTTGCGTATCGGCGAGATCCTCGACATGGCCGCGAAGGACCCGATGTGGACCGAGCGCGCCAAGCGCAAGGCCGACTTCGAGGCAGCCAACCCCGGCCTGCGCTACGGCATAGGCTTCGGTGCCGTGCAAAAGGACTTCGGCACGGGGGCAGAAGCCTCGATCGCGCAGCTCGAGATTACGCCCGAGGGTCGCATCAAAATGCGCCACATCGCCACCGAGATCGGCACCGGCAGCACCACGGCACAGCTGGTGGCGGTCGAGCCCTTCCTGGGGCGCCCGGCGGACGACGTGGACTTCGCGGTGAACCACTGGGACAACCTGCCGCTGCACACCAAGGACGAGCCCTACACCACGCCCCAGGCCAAGGAAGACGAGCTGGCGCGGGACCCGACCTGGACACCGCGCCTGGTCTCGCCGGTATCGGCCTCGAACTCGGCCTACTACTTCCGCCACGCCACGCAACAGGCGGCGCAGTTGCTGCTCAAGCTCTGCCTGTGGCCTGCTGCCCAGTCAATCTGGTCCGCCAAGGAGGGTGGGGGGCAGATGCTGCCCAGCACCGTCACCGAAGACATGCTGGAGTGGCGCGATCGCATGCTCGTGGCCGAGGGCCTGGAGCCGTTGAGCCTGGAGCGCTTGGCCGAGCGCGCACACGAGCTGGGCATCGTGACCGGCGTCTGCGTGCACGCCTTCAATCGCTGGGCCTGGGCCAAGGCCGACTTCACGGTCGAGGGCAGGAAGTTCCAGGCCATGATCGACGCCCTGTCCGTGCAGTACGGCAAGGGAGCTAGCGAGGCCAAGAAGGCCGCGATGAAATCCGGTGGCTATGCCTTCATCGCACGCGACAAGGTCTATTACCCGCCGGTGCAGCGCACCAATGCGGGCACGGTGTACTACGCGCCCTGCGCCACCATGGTGGAGCTGTCCGTGTCCCCGGGCACGGGCAAGGTGAACCTCCTCTCGCACAAGACCTGGCTGGAATGCGGCACGCAAATCGTGCCCGAGCTGGTCTCCGGCCAGATCCAGGGCGGTGTGGCCATGGGCATTGGCCATGCGCTGTACGAAGACCTGCCGCGCCATGAGAGCGGCCCCGGCAACGGCCAGTGGAACCTGAACCGCTACCACGTGCCGCGTGCCAGCGAAGTGGCCGTGTGGAAGGCCGAGGGCGTGGTGCTGCCGCCGCTGTCGCGCACCGATCCGCCCAAGGGCATGGCCGAGGTGGTGATGATCCCGGTGGTTGCCGCCTGCGTCAACGCCATCGCCCATGCCACGGGCAAGCGCTTCCATGCGACCCCCGTGACCCCCGACAAAATCAAAGAGGCACTGTGATGCAGGACCGTATTCAATTTTCCGCCACTATCAATCGCAAACAGGTAGGCCCCGTCGACGTTCCCAAGGACTTGATGATGATCGAGTTCCTGCAGGAGTACGCGGGCATGAACGGCACGCGCCTGGGCTGCGGCCAGGGCGTGTGCCGCGCCTGCACCATCATCGTCGACGATCCGGAAAAAGGCTCGATCACCGTGCCCGCCTGTGTGACCGGCGTGACCTGGCTCAACGGCAAGACCATTCGTACCGTGGAAGGCATTGCCTCCGTGGACGACAAGGGCGTGGTCCATCCCTCGCCGGTGCAAAAGGCTTTTCTCGAGCACTACTCCTTCCAGTGCGGCTACTGCACGCCCGGTTTTGTGAACTCGGCCACCGTGCTGGTGGAAAAGCTCCAGAAGCAGCCCGTGCCAGCCGATGAGGTGGAAAAAGCCATCGAGGAACAACTGGAGCCCCATATCTGCCGCTGCACCGGCTATGTGCGCTACTACAACGCCGTGCGCGACGTGATCCTGAAGACGCCGGGCCTGACCACAGGCAAGCGCAGCAAGGAGGTCGTCAACAATGGCTAAGACCTGGATCAAAGGCCTGGGCGCAGCCGCCGTGCTGGGCGTGCTCGTAGCTGGAGGCATGTATCTGTACGGCAGCGCAAGCGGCGACGTACCCCCAGCCACGGTGGACTTTGCCAAGCTGGGTCCGCAGGAGTTCGATGCGCTGTACAAACGCGGCGAGCAGGTGTTTCGCGGCGGTGACTGTGCGGCCTGCCACAGCTCGCCTGCCACGGGCGCGGAGCTGGCGGGCGGTGTGCCCATGGTCACCCCCATGGGCACGCTTTACGGCAGCAATATCTCGCCTTCCAAGGAGCACGGCATCGGCGGCTGGACGGCCGACGATCTATACCGCGCAGTGGCTGCCGGCATGGCGCCGGGGCGCAAGAACCTCTATCCGGCCATGCCCTATGCCAGCTACCACCAGATCACGCGTGCCGATGTCGATGCGCTGTGGGTGTGGCTGATGAAGCAGCCGGCCGTGGAAGTCGCCAACAAGCCCAGCGAGATGAACTTCCCGTTCAACATCCGTCCTGCCGTGGCCATGTGGAATGCGCTCAATCGCCCCGCCGCCAAGGAGTTCGACATGTCGGTGGACGAACTGGTGCGCGGCAAGTATCTGGTGGATGTGCTGGGTCACTGTGCCGAATGCCACAGCCCGCGCACCAAGGCCACCTTCGCCATGGATGGCTCGCGCTATCTCGAGGGCAACACCATCGAAGGTTCCTACGCTCCGGCGCTGACCCCCGATGCCCTGAGTGAGCGCGGCTGGACAAAGGACGATCTGGTCAAGTTCTTCCGCACCGGCCTGTCGCCGCAAGGGGTGATGACTTTCCGCATGTCATCGGTGCTCGAGCACTCCACCTCGCGCATGGCGGAGGCCGATGTGCGCGCCATGGCCGCCTATCTGACCCAGAACCGCGAGATGCCCGGGCCGAAGGTCAAGTCTGCCGAGGGGCAGACCAGCGTCAAGGGCGAGAACCTGTACCTGGGCTTGTGCGCGGGCTGCCACGGTACGCAGGGCCAAGGTCAGCCGCATTCGTCGGTGCCCATGAGCACCAACACCACGGCCATGTTCCCCACGCCCATCAACCTGATTCGCGTGATCCGCGAAGGCGTGCACGAGCGTGACCTGGCCCATGGCGAACGCATGCAGACCATGCCCGGCTATGCCGACAAGCTCAGCAACGAGGAGATGGCCGACCTGGTCAACTACATGCGTCAGACCTGGGGCGGCCGCCCTGGCGACGTGACCGCCGCGCAGGTGGCAGAGCATGTGAAGACCATAGAGCACAGCAAGTAAGTCCAGACCTGGCTTGAGGCCACGGTCGCTCGCGGCTTGCCGCGGCGGCCGTGGCCTTTTGCTTTGCGCTCGGCGAGAGCAGGGTAGTTGGCCGCACAGCGTCCGCGCAACTCAGTGCCGCAGCAGCGGCTTGCCTGTTGCTTGTGAGTCGTGTCGGAGCGCGCCTATTCGTCCTGCGCCGGATTGTCCGGCAGCACCACCATGGCCTGGGCTGCGAGCTTCCAGGCGATGGCCGAGGCCTCCATATCGCCACGGTGCTCGGCCATCAGCGCCAGACGCTGCCAGGCGCGCGTGCGCAACTGGGGGTCTTGCAGCAGCGGTGCGGCGCGGGTCAGCAACTGCTGGGCCTTGCCCCATAGCTCACGCTGCACGCAGGCCATGCCGGCCAGGTATTGCAGGCGCGATTCGCGCGGGTTGGCATTGGCTGCGGCTTCCATGCGAGCCAGCCAGGCTCCATCCAGCTTGCCCAGGCTTGACTGCAACACTTCCACCAGCTTGGGCAGATGGGTTTCCGTGCGTGGTCCGGGCTGGGTCAGCAAATGCTCCCACACGGGCAGCAGCCAGGCGCGTGCCTGCTGGGCTTCGCCACCCAGCTCGATCAGGCGTTCCGTGGCAGGGATGGCCACTTCGGGCATGGCACGCTCGTCTTCGTCCAGCGACAGCCAGAACTGCTGCAGCGACGAAGTGTCACGTGCGTCGCGAATGCTGGCAAGCAGCAGGCCGCGCACCACGCTGGCCGAGGCCGCGGGAGAGAAGGCGCGGTGCTTGGCCAGCAGACGGGCGGTGTCGAGCGCAGCCTGCGTGTCGCCGGACAGGCGTGCGGCCTTGAGCTTGATGCGCAGGGCAATCGTGCGGCGGCCTGCGCCCAGCGGCAACTCGCCCAGGCGGCGAATCGATTCGGCGGCATCGCGGTCGTCCAGTGCCCAGCGGGCCGCGCGCATCTGGGCGCCTTCGCGAATTTCCATGTCCTGGGTGTTGCCGGGGATGGGCAGCACGTCCAGAGCCTGTTGCCAGTGCTTGTCGCGCAAGGCGGCATCCTGCAGGGCGTGGGAGGCATCGGCGGCGATCAGATGGGCCGTTGCGCTCAGGCGTTCGCCATAAGGCAGGCCGGCCTTTGCTTCGCGCAGCGATTGCTCGGTGGACAAGGCGGCCAAAGCCGATTTGCGGGCGCGCAAAAAACGGCCGGCCTGCAGATGCGAGAGCGCTTCGAGCAGGCTCTGGTTCATGCCGCGCTCTTTTTGCTGCATGCGCCAGCGGCGTGCCTGATGCGGCATCTGCAGCAGCACTGCCAGGGCACGCAGCGCGGCATAAAGCAGCACAAATGCCAGAAAGAGCAGAACCAGGGCCAGGTTCAGCGACATGTCCACCCGGTAGGGCGACCAGAACCAGGTGACCGAGCTCTGGTTATTGCCGGCAAACAGTGCCATGGCCACGGCCACGGCAAACAGACCCATCAACCACAAGGCGGCGCGCATCTCTGTGTCCTCCTCGATTAGCGGCCGGCGGCCGCTGTGGTCAGAGCGTTCAGCGTGTCTTCAAGTTCCACGCGTCCGCCCGTATGCAGATTGGCCTGAATCTGCTGCAACTGCGCCTGGGCGATCTGGGTGCGCCGCGAGCGTGCGTCAAAGTATTTGTTGAGCAAGGTGCCTGCAGCGCTCAGGTCGCGCGCGCCGATTCCCACTGGCGTGACAGCAGGGCCAGACGGGCATTGAGCAGTTGCAGCTTGAGGTTCTCGCGCAGGAAATAGCCTTGCTCGGGGGCCAGCAGGGCCACCTCGGGGTGATCGATGCGGCGCACGCGCACCAGATCGGCCGCGCCATCCTTGAAGGAGTCCCAGACCCGCTGACCCTGGCCCTGCCACCAGGCCCATTGAGTGAGGGAGAGGCTGGCGTCCTCGGGAGTGTCATGAGCGGCCGCCGTCTTGCGGGGCTGAGCATCGCGCGCACGCGGGCGACCCACATCGTTGATGAGAGCCAGGTCATCCACTTGACGGATCAGGTCCTCGATACGGCTGAGCACCCCCGTGGTGTCCGTCACGCTCATGCGCGAGAGCTTGTCCAGATCCAGATCAATGGCGCGCACGACGGGCGCCAGACGCGGCTGGGACGTGCTTTCCACGCGCTTTCTGGCTGATTTGAGGCTCGCCACCAATGGCTGCAGGCTGCCCGAGAGTTCAGCCTGTTGCTGGGCCATGCGTATCGAGGATTCGATATCGGCCACGAGGTTTTCATCGCGCGAGCGCGACATGCTTTGCATCAGTTCTTCAAGCTGGTTGCGCTGCAGACTGAGTTCTGCCACACGCGCTTCCATCACGGAGACACGTGCTGCGCTGTCGCGAGCCAGATCCTGAGCATCCTTGGCCAGGGTGCGAGCCTCCACCGACTGCGCGCCGGACTGCGCCGATTGACGCGCCAGCTGCTCCTGCATATTGCCCACGCGCTGCCACAGCATGCCGCAGGCGACCAGGGCTGCGGCAGCCACCGCTCCCAGCGTCAGCACCAGAGCCGTGGGGGCTCCACGCCCGGTCTGAACGGAGGCGGGATGGTCCTGGCTGGGCGGTGGGGCTATGGGTTGCTTGTCGGAGGTGGGGATGGCATCGGAGCTCATAGAGCCGATTCTATAGACGCAACCACATCGTCCAGACTTGGGCGACTGTGCAAAACCCGACCGAAACCTGCTGAAAGTGCTTTGCTGGCAATGCGTTCATGGGTGGTGAGCGCTAACACTGAGTGCCATTGCTGCTGAGGCAGCAGCTGTTGCAGGTTGGCAACAGCTTCCGAGCTGCTGAACAGCCACAGGCTGCCGTCGCTGGCGGCTTGCCGGGCCAGATCCAGCTGTTGCGCCGTCCATACGGGAAGCTGGCGCTCATACACGGCCAGCAGTTCCACCTCGGCTCCGGCTTCGCGCAGCCGGGTTGCCAGCCAGTCACGGCCTGCGCCTTGTGTGGACGGGATTGGCATGCCGGCATTGTCGGCGACGGGGGCGGTCGCAGGGCTGGTGCCGCGCACGATCAGCACGCGGTCGCCAGGGCGAACCTGGCCGTGGACGTTCTGCCAAAGCGCTTCGGACTCGAACTGAGTCGCGTCAGGCGAAGGACCGTCGATCTGGAGAGAGGCCAGTCCTGCTTCGAGCAGGGCGCGCTCTGTGCCCGGGCCGGGGGTCCACGCCCTGGTATCCGGCGCTAGCAACGCTTCAGCATCGAACGCTGGGGTTTGATCCTGGGCAAAAAAAATACTGCACCGCATTGCCGCTGACAAACATCACGGCCCGGTAGTGACCGGGCTTCAGCGCCAACTGGCGCGCCCTCAGCAGAGCCTGGTGTGCAGCCGGGTCTGTGCAGGGCCCTATGCCTATCAGCGGCAAGGCCTCGGCCTGCAGGCCGCGGGCGCGAAACGCATCGACCCAGGGTTTCGCATCATGCAAGGGGCGGGTGACCAGAACGCGGCGCATGGGCAGGCGCGGCTCAGTCCTGCTTGGGCGCAGCAGGCACGGCACCCGCGGCTTGCAGCTGCGCGGCCAGTTGTTCGCCCAGGGCGTTGGCGCTGGCAAAGTCCGTGACTTGGGCGCTGGCCTGCACGCGCACCAGGCCCTTGCTGCCCTCCATATCGCCCCAGGCTGCATCCATGTGCAGGATGTCGCCTTCAAAGCGGCCGTAGGCGGCCAGCGGCATGGAGCAGCTGCCGCCCATGCAGCGGCTGACGGCTCGCTCGGCAGTCACGGTCAGCCAGGTGGGCATATGGGCCAGCGGAGCCAGAGCGTCGATGATGTCCTGGCGATCCGCGCGCACCTCGATGCCCAATGCGCCCTGGCCGGCGGCGGGCAGCATCTGTGTCGGGGCGAACCTGGCGCGGATGCGCTCGCTCATCTCCAGGCGCATCAGGCCGGCGGCTGCCAGCACGATGGCGTCGTACTGACCTTCGTCGAGCTTGCGCAAGCGGGTGTTGACATTGCCGCGCAGGGCCTCGATCCTGAGATCGGGGCGCAGCGCCTGCAGCAGGGCTTGGCGACGCAGGCTGGAGGTGCCGACCACGGCCCCCTGGGGCAGCTCGTCCAGCGATGCATATCGGTTGGAGACAAAGGCGTCGCGCGGGTCTTCGCGCGTCATCACGCAGGCTAGCACAAAGCCCTCGGGCAGCTCCATGGGCACATCCTTCAGGGAATGCACGGCCAGATCGGCGCGCCCTTCCTCGAGAGCCACTTCGAGCTCCTTGACGAACAGACCCTTGCCGCCCACCTTGGACAGGGCTCGGTCCAGAATCTGGTCGCCCTTGGTCGTCATCCCCAGCAGATCGACGCTGTGGCCGCGGCCGCGCAAGATCGCCTGCACATGCTCGGCCTGCCACATGGCCAGCTGGCTCTCACGTGTGGCAATGACGATGGATGTGGGTGAGGATGCAGAAAATTTCATGACGGCGCGGTCTCAAGCGGGTAACGGGGAATGCTAGCATGGCAAGTTGCCCTACACCGTGCCCAAGGAGAATAGTTCATGCCTTCCGCCCGCCCCAAGAGCGCCGCACATACAGACAAACATGGCGACAAGCCGGTGCGCAAGACCGACAAGGATTTGCCGCTGATCGAGGACATACGGCTGCTGGGGCGCATTCTGGGCGATGTGATTCGCGAGCAGGAAGGCGGGCCGGCCTACGAGCTGGTCGAGCAGGTGCGCCAGCTATCGGTGGCCTTCAGGCGCGATGCCGACGAGGCGGCCGACAAGGCGCTCAAGAAGCTGCTCAAGGGACTGTCCAGCGATCAGACGGTGAGCGTGATTCGCGC
Source organism: Comamonas sp. wu1-DMT (assembly GCF_040187805.1). Lineage (NCBI taxonomy): Bacteria > Pseudomonadati > Pseudomonadota > Betaproteobacteria > Burkholderiales > Comamonadaceae > Comamonas > Comamonas sp. wu1-DMT. Next base: position 102,300 of record NZ_JBANEM010000008.1, on the reverse strand, counting down.
CTTCACCTACTTCTCGCACCTGGCCAATCTGGCCGAAGACCGCCACCACATCCGCCGCCGCGCCGTGCACGAGCGCGCCGGCAATACGCAGGAAGGCAGCATCGAGGTGGCACTGGCGCGCCTGCGCTGGGCGGGCATCTCGACTGCCACCGTGGTCGATACGCTGGCCAAGAGTTTCATCTCGCCCGTGCTGACTGCCCACCCCACCGAGGTGCAGCGCCAGAGCATTCTGACGGCCGAGCGCCGCATCGCCCAGTTGCTGGCCGAGCGCGACGATATCCTGATGCGCGCCCAGCTCTACAACAGCGCCAAGGACGCGCTGACCCCACGCGAGCTGACGCGGGTGGAGGCGCAGCTGCGAGCCTGCGTGGCCCAGCTGTGGCAGACGCGGCTGCTGCGTCATTCCAAGCTGACGGTGGCCGACGAGATCGAGAACGCTCTGTCCTATTACGAGGCCACGTTCCTGCAGGAGATCCCCAAGATCTATGAGCAGCTGGAGCAGGAGCTGGGCGAGAAGCTGCCCGAGCAGAGCTTTTTGCGCATGGGCCAATGGATTGGCGGTGATCGCGACGGCAACCCCTTTGTGACGGCCGAGAGTCTGGAGCTGGCCCTGTCGCGCCAGGCCGATGTGGCACTGCGCCACTATCTGCGCGAGGTGCACTATCTGGGCGGCGAGCTGTCGCTGTCGGCCAATCTGGTGGACATCACGCCCGAGATGCAGGCACTGGCCGATGCTTCGCCCGACCACAATGTGCACCGCAGCGACGAGCCTTATCGCCGGGCGCTGACGGGCATTTATGCGCGGCTGGCCGCGACGCTCAGGCAGCTGACGGGCGGCGAGGCGGCACGCCATGCCGTGGCGCCCCAGAATGCCTATGCATCGGCCGACGCCTTTCTGGCCGATCTGCAGATCATCGACGACTCGCTGTCGCGCTATCACGGCGATGCCCTGGCGCCGCAGCGCCTGCGCCCGCTGATGCGCGCGGTGAGGGTCTTCGGCTTCTATCTGTCCACGGTGGACCTGCGCCAAAGCTCGGACAAGCATGAGGAAGTGGTGCGCGAGCTGCTTTCGGTCGCCAAGGTCGAGTTCGATTACAGCCTGCTCGAAGAAGACGCTAAATGCGCGCTGCTGGTGCGCCTGCTCGAAGACGCACGACCCTTGCGCGTGATGGGCGCCGACTACGGCGACCACACCCGCAGCGAGCTGGCCATCTTCGAGACCGCCAGACGCCTGCGCGAGCGCCTGGGCAGCGAGGCGATTCGCCACTGCATCATCAGCCACACCGAGACCGTCAGCGATCTGCTCGAGGTGCTGCTGCTGCAAAAGGAAGTGGGTTTGCTGCGCGGCACGCTGCAAGACGGTGCGCAATGTGATCTCATCGTGGTGCCGCTGTTCGAGACCATCGAGGACCTGCGCAATGCCGCGCCCATCATGCGCCGCTACTACCAGCTGCCCGGCATTGCCGAGCTGGTCCGAAAAAGCGGTGGCGAGCAGGACATCATGCTGGGCTACAGCGACAGCAACAAGGACGGCGGCATCTTCACCAGCAACTGGGAGCTGTACCGGGCCGAGATTGCGCTGGTCGATCTGTTTGACGATCTGGCCGATCACTACGGCATCCGGCTGCGCATGTTCCACGGCCGCGGCGGCACCGTGGGACGTGGCGGCGGCCCCAGCTACCAGGCCATTCTGGCGCAGCCGCCAGGCACGGTGCGCGGTCAGATCCGCTTGACCGAGCAGGGCGAGGTCATCGCCTCCAAATACGCCAACCCCGAGATCGGACGCCGCAATCTGGAGACCCTGGTGGCCGCTACGCTGGAGGCCACGCTGCTGCAGCCGACCAAGCCGGCGACCAAGGCCTTCCTGGAGGCTGCGGCGTTTCTGTCCGAAGCCAGCATGGCGGCCTATCGCGCCCTGGTCTACGAGACTCCGGGCTTTACCAATTACTTCTTCAGCAGCACGCCGATTCGCGAGATCGCCGAACTCAATATCGGCTCGCGCCCCGCATCGCGCAAGGCGACCCAGGCCATCGAGGACTTGCGCGCCATTCCCTGGGGCTTCAGCTGGGGCCAGTGCCGCCTGACGCTGCCGGGCTGGTATGGCTTCGGCTCGGCGATCCAGGCCTTCATCCACCGTCCGGGCAAGGATGCCAAGGCGCAGCTGGCGCTGCTGCAGAAGATGTATCGCCAGTGGCCGTTCTTCCGCACCTTGCTCTCGAACATGGACATGGTGCTGGCTAAGAGCGACCTGAACCTGGCCTCGCGCTACAGCGAACTGGTGACCGACACGCGCTTGCGCCGCCGCATCTTCGGCGCGATCGAGGCCGAGTGGCAGAGCACGGTGGAAGCGCTCAACCAGATCACGGGCGACAAGCAGCGCCTGGAGCACAACTCCGCGCTGGCGCGTTCCATCCGCCACCGCTTCCCCTATATCGACCCGCTGAACCACCTGCAGGTGGAGCTGGTGCGTCGCTGGCGTGCGGGACAGACCGACGACAGGGTCAAGAACGGCATCCATCTGTCCATCAACGGCATCGCCGCCGGAGTGCGCAACACGGGTTGAGGTCGCTGATGGATGCTCCTGGATTAGGAGCTTATGTCGCTAATGAATAAAGGGTTTGAAGCAGATAAATGCTTAAAACCCTTTGTTTTTTGGCGCTGTCAGCTATGGAAGTTGAAGAGCCCTCAAGCAAGCGCGCTTGCACAGCGAGCCATCCAGCAAGCGCTGTCGCAGTTTCTCGGCCATCAAGGCCGTACACGCTGAAGCCGCCGCAGCAGATCACGGAAGATAAGCAGCAACTTTAGTAGCTGCATGCGCCAACGCATAAAGGGCTTGAAGCAGATAAATACTTCAAACCCTTTGTTGCATGGCGCTAGCAGCTATGAAAGTTGAAAAGCCTTCAAGCACTCATGCTCCAAAAGCGAGACATCAAGCAAGCGCCGCCGCGCAGCGAGGATGTCGTCCCCCTCAAGGGGAAGCCGCAAAGCGGCTCAGGGGAGTCAACCCCTCAGTGAAGCATTAAGGACCCGGCGGCCTTGCTCTTGCCGGCGCGCGCGGGAGGATTGCACAGGCCGCACTGGTAGTGGCGCGCATTCTCGTAAGGCTCGGTCACGAACTGGCCCTTGCAGACCGAGCACTGGGTGCGCGTCAGCATCTGCGCATCGACGAACTTCACCAGACGCCAGGCGCGGGTAAAGGACAGCAGCACCTCGAGTTCGGCGGCCTGAATCTGTTCGGTATAGAGGCGGTAGGCCTTGGTCAGCTGCTCGGCCGAGTCCAGCTCCACGCCCTTGGACAGGTATTCGTAGATGTTGAGGAACAGCGAGCTGTGGATGTTTTCCTGCCAGGTCAGAAACCAGTCCGTGGAAAACGGCAACTGGCCCTTGGACGGAGACTTGCCCGAGATTTCCTTGTACAGCCGGATCAGGCGTTCATAAGACAGCGTGGTCTCGGACTCCAGCACCTGCATGCGGGCGCCCATCTCGATGAGCATGGCGGCGCGCTCGATTTGCTTGGATTCGTTCAGAACGCTTTTGGTGGCAGTCTTGGCGGCGGGCATCAATCTCTCCTTAAAACCAGGTAGTCGCTAGCGGGGGCTCAGAGCACTTCGGAGACACGGCTGGCCATCAGGATGTTGGCGTGCAGCGTATTGGTGGCGGCATTGCCGATCTTGTTGCTGCTGTGGTTGGTCAGCAGGCTCCAGACCATTTCGTCGTCGGCGCGGAAGCTGGCCAGCAAGGTGTTGCGCGATGCCAGCTTGAGCACCTGGGCCGAAGACAGCGAGCCCAGCAGGTCGCAGGACTCTTCGTTCAGACCCAGACGGAACACGGCCTCGGCCTTGTCCTGGCGGATCAGGGTCTGGGCCAGCATCAGATAGGTGAGGTTGGCTTCGCGGATCTCGGCAAGCAGTTGTTCGTTGTTCATGGGTCCAGTCCTTTCAATCTCGACAGACCGTCACGGCGCACACAAACAAGACGTTAAAAGTGTTTCGATCTGTTGAAATGAATTGTGTTTCAAGCCCTGATCGAACTGAAGTCGGGGAGCGTCGGTATCGCCGGTCTGGTTTCACAGGCAGGCATGTAGGATTTCCCTTACTGCTTTGCCGTCCTTCGGGATGACTCGGAGTGCCGGGTGGGGGCTGACATTGCGTCAGGCCGGATTCCGCTGGTGCATGTATTGTGAATCTGTCCGAAAGATGACAAACGAGCAAATAGGCGGCTTTTTATTCGGTATCTGATCGCCTATGAAAAAGGCCGCTGGGATTTCCTGTGATAGCGGCTCGAATCCGGGTTGCCAAGCTGCATCGACATGCGATTGCGGACATGGGCATCGGCCATTTCGCCAAGGCCCGGAGCACCGAGAAGGAGCGGGCTTGGTCTGGCCTGGCTTGGCACTGATCAAGCGCGCCGCACCGCGCTTGCGCCTGTCCACGGTGATCACGGGGCGCTCCGGCCGTGGCCCAGGGAGTGAACCCGGCAAGCGCGGGGGCGCGTACCTGTTCAAAGCCGGTGCCTGACGCGACACCGACATGCTGAAGCTCAGCCCCGCTCGGCTGGCCGGGAAGGCTGGCTGCACCACTCGCTCCAGCTTCCGGCAAACAAGGCCGTTGGCGCAAGGCCGGCAATGCGCATGGCCAGCACATTGGGGGTGGCGCTGACGCCGCTGCCGCACTGGTGCACCACGCTGGCGGGATCGCGTCCGGCCAGCAACTGCTCGAACTCGGCCTTGAGCAGCGCTGCGGGCTTGAAGCGTCCATCGGCGGCGATATTGCTGCTGAACGGCCGATTCAGCGCGCCCGGGATATGGCCTGCCACGGGGTCCAGGGGCTCGACCTCGCCGCGGTAGCGGGCCGGGGCCCGGGCATCGATGAGGGTCTGGGTGGCCTGACCCAGATCGGCCTCGACCTGATCTACGGTCTTGAGCGTCTCCAGCGGCTGGCCCAGTTCAAAGTTGGACTGGAAATGGCGGGGCTCTTCCCCGCTGCCCACCGCCTGGCCGGCCGCCTGCCAGGCCTGCAGTCCACCATCGAGCACCGCCACGGCATCGTGGCCGGCCCAGCGCAGCATCCACCACAGGCGACCGCAGTAATTGGCAGCGTTGCGGTCATAGACCACGGCTTGCATATCGTTGGCAAAGCCTATGGACGACAGCCAGGCGGAAAAGCGCTCGCGCGTGGGCAGGGGGTGGCGGCCGCCGGAGGCCGACTGCACGCTGGTGGCGACCTGGCCGTCTTCGCCGGGGGCTCCGTGCGGTGCGCTGAGGTCTTTGTCCAGATTGGCGAACAGGGCGCCATCGATATGGACCTGCAGATATTGCTCGTGGCCGGCGGGCGGATTCATGAGGTCAAAGCTGCAGTCAAACACCATCAAGGGCTTGCCGCTGGCCTTGAGCCCGGCCAGCTGTTCGACGGAAATCAGGGTGTTGTAGTGCTCGGGCGTCGAGTGATTCATGGCTTGCTGCTCCAAAGATTGAATGGCTGCAGACGGCATGGCGTGCAGTCTTGCGGCATGCAGACCATTATGCGATCGGGCCGTAGCGCCGGTGCCCCGCCGCTTCATTGTTTGGATATGGCAAGCCGCGCAGATCCTGCGTGGACTGCGCGGCAGGCTGGGGCTGCTGACGTGCATGGCGAAGGCGCAGGGCGCCCCCTGCCATGGCTAGCCCCTGGAGCGCAAGGCGGTTGCTGCGGCTCCGCTGGCGACGATGAGCACAATGCCGACCCAGCCGATCAGAGGGATGCTTTCGCCAAACAGCACCAGGCTGAGCAGGGCGGCAAACACAATGCCCGAGTACTGCAGATTGGCGACGACCAGGGTGTTGCTCTTGCTGCCTGCCGAGGCATAGGCCTTGGTCATGCAGACCTGGGCCACGGCGGCCAGCACGCCCACGGGCAGTAGCCACAGAGCGCTCCAGCCGGGGAAGGGCGAGATGCCGGTGAACAGCATGGTGATGCCGCCGGCAATGGCCGAACCCACCGAGAAATAGAATACCACGCGAGTTTCAGGCTCGCCCAGGCGCGACAGGGTGGTCACCTGCATATAGGCCATGGCCGCAAACATGCCGCCAAACAGGCCGCCAAGCGCCGCCACCCATTCGCTGGCCGGTGCGCTGCTTGGGCGCAGCACCAGCAGCACGCCGACAAAGCCCGCCACCACCGTGGACACCAGGCCCCAGGGGAAGGGCGGAATGGCGCGGCGGGTTTCGGGTTCGGCCGCATAGGATTTGCGCAGCGTGTGGCGCATCCACAGGCCCTGGGCGATCAGAAACACAGCCATCCAGATGCTGCTCATGGAGTTGAGCGTGGTGGCCGTGGCCAGCGGCAGATGGCCGATGGCATAGAACCAGGCTCCCATGGAGATCACGCCGACGAAGCTGCGCCATGCATGTTCGCGCGAGTACTGGGTGGTCAGCGTCACGCCGCTGCGTCTGGCCAGCCAGACCAGCAGCGCCATGCTGACCAGGCCGCGGTAGAACACGATCTCCGCCGCATTGAAGTCCTGGGAGGCAAACTTCACACACACACTCATGACCGCAAAAATCAAGGCGGCCAACACCATCCACAGGGCTTGCATATCTCACTCAATTCAGCATAAAAAATAGCTGCTGTGCTTATGGGGTAAGCGATAGCAGCTATCAGTCTTGAGGCTTACCTCATTCAGCGTTGGGGGACGCTGTCGCCCATGATGCGGCGATACCACTCGTGGAAATGCTGCATGCCGTCTTCCATGGGGCTCTGATAGGGGCCGACCTCGTTGTCGCCGCGTTCATAAAGCGCCCTGCGGCCGCCGTCCATGCGCTCGGCGATCTCGTCGTCCTCGATGCAGGTTTCCATGTAGGCGGCCTTCTGGGCCTGGACGAACTCGGGCTCGAAGGCGGCGATTTCCTCGGGGTAGAAGAACTCCACCACATTCAGCGTCCGGTCCACGGCCAGCGGGTGCAAGGTCGAGACGGTCAGCACATGCGGATACCACTCCACCATGATGTGGGGGTAGTAGGTCAGCCAGATGGCGCCGCGATCGGGCAGCTCGCCGTTGCGGTAGGCCAGCAGCACCTCGTGCCACTTCTTGTAGATGTCCGAGCCCGGATTGCCGAAGCCCGGGGCCACGCCCACAGTCTGCACCGAGTACTCGCTGGCGAATTCCCACTTCAGATCGTCGCAGGTGACGAAGTTGCCCAGACCGGGGTGGAAGGGGCCGACGTGATAGTCCTCCAGATAGACCTCGATAAAGGTCTTCCAGTTGTAGTTGCACTCGTGCATCTCGACATGGTCGAGCACGAAGCCGTCGAACTGGAGCTGCTCGCGCAGCTTCATGCCGGCCAGATCGGCCTCGATGTCGCGGCCGTTGTCCTCGAACAGCAGTCCGTTCCACTCACGCAGCTTGTAGTTGTTGAGGTTCAGGCAGGGGTCGTGGCTGAAATGCGGGGCGCCCAGCAGCTCGCCGCTGGTACTGTAGGTCCAGCGGTGCAGCGGGCAGACGATGTTGCCTCCGGCATGGCCCTTGCCTTCGGACAGCAGATTGCCGCGTCCCTTGAGCATCACGGCCTGGCGGTGGCGGCAGACGTTGGAGATCAGCTCGATCTCGCCTTTGGCATTGCGTACCAGCGCCCGCCCCTCTTTTTCCTGAGGCAGGGCGTAGTAGTCGCCTATCTCGGGAACGGCCAGCTGGTGGCCCACGTAGCGCGGGCCGCGCTTGAAAATCGTTTCCAACTCGCGCTGGAACAGCGCCTCGTCGAAATAACTTGAAACTGGTAGTTGGCTTGCGGCCTGCTGCAGTTGAAGACTTAAATCAGTCATGGATGACCTGACCTAAAGACTCCCCACAGGGAGGGTGCACGTGCGCACACGGTAAAAAACGAAACCGGCCTTGTCTGGACACGGGCCTCAGGCAATGGGCGGTGGCGCATGGCCAGCCGACTCGTTTGCCCGACCGGATGACCAGGCACGTGGCCGGCTTGACGGGAATGGGATTATAGGCTGTGGGGTTATTTCCGTTTTTCTGGTACGTGTATTGACGTTATTTCGACGCTGTAGCGATTGATCCTGTCAGCAAGCTGCCAGCCGTCCGCAAACCGTGGCAGGTCGTCAAAAGGGCCGGCGCGGACGGCATCGACCTGGCCGGAAGTCACAGCCAAGACATCTCCCGCCTGCCGGCTTTGCGGGCATTGCACGCCAATGGTGCAGGGACGCCTAAAATCGTCGTTTTCGTCCAACATAGCCCACACCATCCATGCCCAAGGCCGCTGCCGCCAAAAAATCCGAACAGCCTGTTAGCTATGAAGCTGCTTTGCAGGAGCTGGAACAACTGATTGCGCAGATCGAATCGGGTCAGCTTCCGCTGGAGCAGATGCTCAGCGGCTACCAGCGTGCGGCCGAGCTGCTGGGCTTTTGCCGCAGCCAGCTCGAAGCCGTGCAGGAGCAGGTCAAGGTACTGGACGAAGGCAAGCTGTCTGCCTGGACCCAGGACTGATCCCGGTGTCCGCGCTTTGTGCTCTGAAGATGCAGCCCATGAATGAATCAATGATTGCCGAACCATCGACGCCTTTGAACGAGGGCAAGCCTGCCCTGGATTTTTCCGTCTGGATGCAGGAGAGACTGGCGCGCACCGAAGATGCGCTGTCGCGCTGGGTGGGCATCAATGCACCTGCGGGCCTGGGCGAGGCCATGCGCTACGCCGTGCTCGATGGTGGCAAGCGCTTGCGACCGCTGCTGGTCTGGGCGGCCGCCGAGGCGGTGGGCGGTCTGGCTGCGGCCACACTGCGCGCAGGTTGTGCCGTAGAACTGATTCACGCTTATTCCCTGGTGCACGACGACATGCCATGCATGGACAATGACACCATGCGCCGTGGCAAGCCCACCGTGCATGTGCAGTTTGGCGAAGCCTCGGCCCTGCTGGCCGGCGATGCCCTGCAGGCTCTGGCGTTCGAGCTATTGCTGCCTGAAGACGACGGCATTCCCTGTTCCATGCAGGCCAAGCTGTGCCGCCTGCTGGGCGCAGCGGCGGGCAGCCAGGGCATGGCCGGCGGCCAGGCCATCGACCTGGCCAGCGTGGGCAAGCAACTGAGCGAGGCGCAACTGCGCGAAATGCACCGCCTCAAGACCGGTGCGCTGCTGCTGGGCAGCGTGCTCATGGGGGCTGCCTGCAATGCACAGACCGATGCCCGGGCGCTGGCCGCGCTGACCGACTATGGCCAGGCACTGGGCGTGGCCTTCCAGGTGGTGGACGACATTCTGGATGTGGTGGCCGACTCCGCAACGCTGGGCAAGACGGCCGGCAAGGATGCGGCCAATGACAAGCCCACTTTCGTGTCGCTGCTGGGGCTGGAGGCTGCGAGAGCCCATGCCGAGCAGCTGCGCCAGCAGGCCCATGCAGCCTTGACGCGCAGCGGTCTGGCCGACACGCAGGCCTTGGGTGCACTGGCCGATATGGTTGTGCAGCGCACCCACTGAGATTTAATAGAGAAGCCCTGTAATCCAGTATTGGTAAACACTAGCAGCTATTAAAAATATAGAACATGTCCACGAATACCTCTTCCCTGCTGCACAACATCAACGATCCCGCAGATATGCGCGGTCTCTCGCGCTCCCAGCTCAAGAGCCTGGCCGCAGAGCTGCGCACCTATGTGATCGACAGCGTTTCCAGGACCGGCGGGCACCTCAGCTCCAATCTGGGGACGGTGGAGTTGACCGTGGCGCTGCACTCGGTGTTCAACACGCCCTATGACCGCATCGTCTGGGATGTGGGCCATCAGACTTATCCGCACAAGATATTGACCGGTCGCCGCGATCGCATGGGCACGCTGCGCCAGTTCGGCGGCCTGTCCGGCTTTCCCCAGCGGGCCGAGAGCGAATACGACACCTTTGGCACGGCGCACTCGTCCACCAGCATCTCTGCGGCGCTGGGCATGGCTTTGGCCGCCAAGCAAAAAGGCGAAGACCGGCGGGCCATTGCCGTGATCGGTGACGGCGCGATGACGGCAGGTATGGCTTTCGAAGCGCTGAACAACGGCGGCGTGCATGACGCCAACCTGCTGGTCATCCTCAATGACAACGATATGAGCATCAGCCCGCCCGTGGGCGCGCTCAATCGCTATCTGGCCCAGCTGATGAGCGGCCAGTTCTATGCCAAGGCCCGCGATGTGGGCAAGAGCGTCCTGAAGCAGGTGCCGCCCTTGCTGGAGCTGGCCAAGCGTCTGGAACAACAGGCCAAGGGCATGGTCGTGCCTGCCACCATGTTCGAGCAATTCGGCTTCAACTACATCGGTCCCATCGATGGCCATGATCTCGATTCGCTGATTCCCACGTTGGAGAACATCAAGGGTCTCAAGGGGCCTCAGTTCCTGCATGTGGTCACCAAGAAAGGCCAGGGCTACAAGCTGGCCGAGGCCGACCCCGTGGCCTATCACGGCCCCGGGAAATTCGACCCGGCGGTCGGTCTGGTCAAGCCAGCCACGCCTGCCAAGCAGACCTTCACCCAGGTGTTTGGTCACTGGCTCTGCGATATGGCTGCCAAGGACCAGCGTCTGGTCGGCATCACACCCGCCATGCGTGAAGGCTCGGGCATGGTGGAGTTCCACAAGCGCTTTCCCGGCCGCTACTACGACGTGGGCATCGCCGAGCAGCATGCAGTCACTTTCGCCGGCGGTATGGCCTGCGAAGGCGTCAAGCCCGTGGTGGCCATCTATTCCACTTTCTTGCAGCGTGCCTACGACCAACTGATCCACGACGTTGCGCTGCAGAACCTGCCCGTGGTGTTTGCGCTGGACCGCGCCGGGCTGGTGGGCGCCGACGGTGCTACGCACGCCGGCGCTTACGACATCGCCTTTGTGCGCTGCATTCCCAATATGAGCATGGCCTGCCCGGCGGACGAACGCGAAACGCGCCAGTTGCTGACCACGGCCTATGAGCAGGATCACCCTGTCTGCGTGCGCTACCCGCGCGGCGCCGGTGTTGGCGTGACTCCGCTTGAAAGCCTGGAAGGCCTGCCCTTTGGCAAGGGTGAGATGCGCCGGGAGTCAGCCTCCAAAAAGGTGGCGATTCTGGCCTTTGGCAGCTTGCTGTACCCTGCCTTGCAGGCCGCCGAGGCCTTGGATGCCAGTGTTGCCAATATGCGCTGGGCCAAGCCTCTCGATGAAGAGCTGTTGCTTCAGATCGCTGCAGATCATGAGCTCATCGTCACGCTGGAAGAAGGCTGCGTCATGGGCGGCGCTGGCAGTGCCGTGATGGAATGCCTGGCTGCCAACGGCCTGAGCAAGAGCGTGCTGCAGCTGGGTCTGCCCGACGAGTTCATCGAGCATGGCGACCCCGCCAAGCTGCTTGCGCTGCAGGGGCTGGATGCGGCAGGCATCGAGGCCTCCATCCGAAAGCGTCTGGCTGCGGGCTGATGCGATAGGGACATCGTTTACGCAAAACGGGTTCAGGCAGATGCCCGCTCCAGGGAGGCAGGCCGTTGCTGCATCCTTGTTTGCGTAAGTCATGATGGACTGAAACCAGGCCCTTCATCGAAGGGCCTTTTTCTTTGCTTGTCGTCAAGAAAACTGACGGCAACCGCGAATCGCCACACGGCCGGCGTCTGCGTTCCTAGAATGCCTGTGGCTGCCGGCCTGCGATCAGGCTGTTGCAGCCAGCTTTGCAATGGACAACTACTAGCGGAGAAATATTCATGGATCGTCGCTCACTCGTCAAACATGTGGGCATGGCCGGTGTGCTGGCAGCGGGCGTGGCTCCTGCGGTGCGCAGCCAGGAAGTGCTGCGCTGGCGCTTGGTGACGAGTTTCCCCAAAGTCCTTGACGCCATTTCTGGTGGAGCAGAAAAATTTGCCCAATCTCTGCGCTTCATGTCCGGTGGGCAGATAGAGGTCAGCGTGCACTCTGCAGGTGAGTTGATGCCTGCCTTTGGCGTGATGGAGGGGGTGCAGAACGGCTCGGTCGAAATGGCTTTGACCGCTCCCTACTACTTCACCGACAAGGACTACTGCTTTGCACTGGGTTGTGCCGTGCCCTTCGGTCTGACGGCGCGGCAGATGGATGCCTGGATGGAGTATGGCGGTGGGCGCAAGCTCATGGATGATTTCTACGCCCAGTACAACATCAAGAGTCTGAGTGCCGGCAATACCGGCACGCAGATGGGGGGCTGGTACCGCAAGGACATCAAGACCGTGCAGGATCTGCACGGGCTGCGCATGCGCGCCGGCGGCGGCTTGCTGGGCGATGCGCTGCAAAAGCTGGGAGTGCAGGCCGTCAACATGCCTATTGGCGACGCACAGCAGGCGCTGGAAAAAGGTCGTCTCGATGCTGTGGAGTTTGTCGGCCCCTATGACGACCAGAAGCTGGGCTTCGGCAAGATCGCACCTTACTACTACTATCCGGGCTGGTGGGAGGGAGGCGCCGAGCTGGCCTATTTCATCAATGCCAAGGCCTTTGCGGCCCTGACGCCCGAGCTGCGCGCCATGGTGGAGGCAGCAGCGGCGCTGGCCGCCAAGGATCTGACTGCCAAGTACCTGGCGTACAACCCCGCAGCGCTCAAGAAGCTGCTCAGCGAACGCGTGCAACTGCGAGCCTTTCCTCGCGAGCTCATGGATGCGGGGTTCAAGGCCGTGATGGCCACCATGGCCGAGCATGAAGGCAAGTCGGCACAGTTCAAGAAAATTCACAGAAGCATGCGCGGATTTCAGCACGACCAGTTGCTCTGGGATCGTTTCTCCGAGTTCCGCTATGCCAGCTATATGAGTGCGGTACGGCTGTAGTGAGTGATTGTTTTCAATTGGGTGCCAGACTTGATGCGCATCACTAGGTAGAACTTCTTAAGCGAACGGTCACTTTTTAGCGCTTGTGAAACGGTTGGCTCGTGTACATTTTGTGCCTGTTGCATAAAACAAGCTGGCATAGATCAGTGGTCTGTATCAGCTCAATTCGTTCCTCAAGGAGACTAAAGTGGATCGTCGTTCCATTCTGAAAAATGCCGGTATCGCCGGCGTGCTGGCCGCGGGTGCAGCACCTGCTGTTCACGCCCAGGCCGCTGTGCGCTGGCGCCTGGCCTCCAGCTTCCCCAAGTCGCTGGACACCATCTTCGGCAGTGCTGAAAAGCTGTCGCAACTGGTCAAGGCCATGTCGGGCGGCAAGTTCGAGATTTCGGTGCACCCCGCTGGCGAGCTGATGCCCGCTTTCGGTGTGGTGGATGCGCTGCAGGGCGATACCATTGACATGGCACAGACCGCTGCCTACTACTTCACCGGCAAGGATCCCATCTTCGCCTTCAGCTGCGCCGTGCCCTTCGGCCTGACCGCACTGCAGATGAACGGCTGGAAGGATCATGGCAACGGCCGCAAGCTCCTTGACGCCTTCTTTGCCAAGTACAACTTCAAGACCGCATCGGCCGGCAACACCACGACCCAGATGGGCGGCTGGTACCGCAAGGAAATCAAGACCGTGGAAGACCTCAAGGGTCTGAAGATGCGTCTGGGCGGCGGCGTGTTCGGCGAGGCCATGGCCAAGCTGGGCGTGGTGGCGCAGAACATGCCCGCTGGCGATGTTTACCAGGCTCTGGAAAAGGGTACGCTGGACGCCGTGGAATTCGTCGGTCCCTACGACGATGAGAAGCTGGGCTTCAACAAGGTTGCGCCTTACTACTATTACCCCGGCTGGTGGGAAGGCTCTGCCGAGCTGGAGTTCTTCATCAACATCAAGAAGTACAACGCGCTGTCGCCCGAGAACAAGGCGATCCTGGACGCGGCAACCCGCGTGGCTGCCGCCGACATGACCAGCAAGTACCAGGTGCTGAATCCTCAGGCCATCAAGCGCCTGGTGGCCAACAAGACCCAGCTCAAGATGTTCCCCAAGCCTTTGATGGACGCCGGTTTCAAGGCCTCCATGGAAGTGTTTGCCGAGCACGAAGCCAAGTCGCCCGAATTCAAGAAGATCCACCAGGACATGCGTGCCTTCCAGCGCGACCAGATTCTGTGGAACCGCTTCTCCGAGTATCCCTTCAATCAGTACATGGCGACTGCCAAGATCTGATTTCGGTCAGACTCAAGACTGCCGGCGCCATGCGCTGGCTGCAAAAAAACCGCAGCTTGCTGCGGTTTTTTCATGAGCCCGAAATTATGCGAGCCTGAGTTGGGCGGCTCCTGCATCGGACAGCGCAAACAGCAAATCCTCCAGGGCTTCGACAGGTGCAGATCCAAGGTCTATGGTTGCTTTCACTCCTCCTGCCAGGACTTGCGGGTCCGACATGAAGTGAACGACTTGCTGCAGCCCCGCCTCATCCGGCTCGTTTTCATCGTCCCCATCAAACCAGTCGTTGAACCAGTCGATGAGCGCTTTGGAGGCTTTTTCTTCCGCAAGACCCTGCACTTCCAGCGACAGCCAGTCCCAGACAAAGGGCTGCAGCTCAACTGCGGAATCACCGATGCGGAAATGAATGGGTTCGAACTCGAGTCGCGTCTGTGAATCCACTTGTACAGGTTCTGCGCTGTCTTCCGATACGGGGATGGCATCGACACGGCAGGGCAGATTCCATGCCCCTTCGGTGGCCAGCGTTCCATCGCTGTTGCGATAGGCCGGCTCCACATAAGAGTCCTGAGCATTGGCTGCCTGTGACAGCAGGTCTGTGTATGGTTGACGGATGGCCGTCAGCAATTCGGCGATGGTCATTGCGGTTTCCTGGGAAAGCAGCAAATCTATCACTCAGCAATCTCTGCTCAATGAAAAAGCCCCGGCTCTGGCGAGCCGGGGCTGTATCAGCGGAGGGCGCCGATTTACTTGCTCGCAGGAGCTGCGTTCAGCGAATCCTGCAAGGCCTTGGCAGGGTCATCCGAACCATAGCCGCCCGCATCGGGTGCGGCCGGGGCGGGCTGGCTGCCCTCGGCAGGGGCTGCGGGCACTGCAGAGCCTTCTTCGCCGCCCTCAGGGGCCCCGAAGGGATTGTCTGCGCCATAGCCACCGCCAGCATCGTTGAGCTGGTTGAGCATCTCGTCGCCCACCTTGTTCATGTCCACGACCACGGGTTTGTCGAGCGCGCCGGTCACGATGCCGGGGAAGGCGATCAGCACACCCACCATCACCAGCTGAATCAGCACAAAAGGCACGGCACCCTTGTAGATCTGCATGGTGGTGACGGGCTCGATGACCTTGTGCGTGACCTTGTCGACGTACTGCTTGTCCGGAGCGACCGAGCGCAGGAAGAACAGTGCAAAACCGAAGGGCGGATGCATGAACGAGGTCTGCATGTTCACGGCCAGCAGCACGCCGAACCAGATCAGGTCGATGCCCATCTTCTCGGCCACGGGGCCTAGCAGCGGCACCACGATGAACGAGAGTTCAAAGTAGTCCAGGAAGAAGGCCAGGAAGAAGATCATGATGTTGACCACGATCAGGAAGCCCACCTGGCCGCCGGGCAGGCTGGTCAGCAGATGCTCCACCCACTTGGGGCCGTCGGCGGCCTGGAACACCAGGCTGAAGGTGGTGGCGCCGATCATGATGAACATCACGAAGCTTGCCAGCTTGGTGGTCGAGGCCAGGGCCTGCTTGAGCAGGTCCATGTTCAGGCGACGGCGGGCAAAACCCATGATGAGGGCAGCCATGGCTCCCATGGCGCCGCCTTCTGTCGGAGTCGCAATGCCCAGGAAGATGGTGCCCAGCACCAGGAAGATCAGCAGCAGAGGGGGGATCAGCACAAAGGTCACGCGCTCGGCCAGCTTGGACAGCAGGCCCAGCTTGAGGACCCGGTTGAGCGAGGCGATCACAAAGGCGATGAACGTGCCGCCGCACATGGCGGTGACGATTTTCTCGTCAGTGGGTACATCCAGCACTTCCTTGCCCTGCCACCAGGTGTGCAGGTCGGCCATGTGATTGGCCAGGAAGATGGCCACGATGGTCGAGATGCCCATGACCACGGCCAGCGAGGTATAGCCACCGTTGCCATTGGCTTCGCGGTAGATGCGTGCCTCCACAGGCAGGGCAGGCACCATCTTGGGCTTGAAGATGGCGAGAATCACCACCCACAACACATACAGACCCATGAGCATGAAGCCGGGAATGAAGGCGCCCTTGTACATATCGCCCACGCTCTTGCCCAACTGGTCGGCCATCAGAATCAGCACCAGCGAGGGCGGAATGATCTGTGCCAGCGTACCCGAGGCTGCAATCACGCCCGATGACAGACGACGGTCATAGCCATAGCGCAGCATGATGGGCAGAGAGATCAGGCCCATGGAGATCACCGAAGCGGCAACCACACCGGTGGTGGCGGCCAGCAGCGCGCCCACAAAGATCACGGCCAGCGCCAGACCGCCGCGGATGGGGCCGAACACCTGACCGACTGTGTCGAGCAGGTCCTCTGCCATGCCTGAGCGTTCGAGAATCAGGCCCATCAAGGTGAAGAAAGGCACGGCCAGCAAGGTGTCGTTGGCCATGATGCCGATCAGGCGCTGAGGCAGCCAGGCCATCACGGAGGAGGGGAAGACCCCCAGTTCGATGCCCAGAAAGCCGAAGGCCAGGCCTGCTGCACCCAGGCTGAAGGCCACGGGAAATCCCAGCAGCAAAAAGCAGATCAGCCCCGCGAACATGATGGGGGCGTAGTTGGTAGCGATAAATTCCATCGATTGTCTCCCGCTACCGTTAGGCCTTGGCCTGGGCGGCCAGCGCCTCAGCCTGCTTGCGATCGGCTTCGGCACGCAGGGCCTCGGCCAGCTCTTCCTCGGCGCTCTTGTCGCTGAGCTTGCCCATGGGGTCGGGGCCGTCACCGGTCAGGAAGGCAATGCGCTTGATCAGCTCGGAAATGCCCTGCAGCAGCAGCAAGGTGATGCCCACAGGAATCGCCGTCCATACGGGCCAGCGGATCAGCCCGCCGGGGTTGCCCGACATTTCGCCGGACTGGTACATCTGAATCACCACCGGCATGCTCAGCCACAGAATGGTCAGGCATAGCGGGGCGAGAAAGAAGGCAAAGCCGATGATGTCGATCCAGACCTGGGCCTTTTTGGACAGACGGCTGTTGATCACGTCGATGCGCACATGCTCGCGATGCAGCAGGGTGTAGCCCGCAGCAATCAGAAATGACCATGCGAACAGATACCACTGGACTTCCAGAAAGGCATTGGAGCTGGTGTCAAAGGCCTTGCGAACAATGGCGTTGGCGGCGCTGATGAAGGTGGCGGCAAATATCAGCCAGATGGAATATTTGCCGACAAAGGCGTTGAGCCTGTCGATAGCCCTGGACAGGGCGAGTAAAGCCTGCATGGTGTCTCCAAAAAGTAGGCTGTGTATGCGTCGCGCTGTTGGGGCTGGTAAGCCTCAGGGCGATCTGAGTTTTTGAACCAAACTGGAGATTCTACGGACGCAGGTATGGTGTTTTTTACAAATACGCACGCAAATGTGGCGTCCGAGCGTCAGTTGTGCTTGCTATGCGTACGATAGCTGGATATGCATGGCTGGTGCAGCTTAGATGATTGTTTTATTGAGGTATTTTGTATTTGTCATGGGCTTGCTTGCTAGTGTGCGCCTGCTGTCGTGGAGGGCGTTTTCGCGCTGAAACTAGGGCAAATCCGTAGAGAGCCAAACTGCATCGGATCCGGTTCAAGACCTCTTATTTGCTGGCCAGCCGGCGATAGAGCGTGGCCCGGCTCAATCCCAGGTTGCGGGCTGCCACGGTTACATTCCCGTGAGCCTCCTGCATGGCTTGCTGAATCAGCAGCAACTCGCTGGTGCGCAGCGGCGTGGTCATGGCATTGGCAGATGTTGCCCGACAGGCTGCGCCGGACCCCGGCATGACGGGGGCGCGCAGCAAGGGACCGGCCTGTGCCAGCGCCAGAAGGCGCAGGCCGGACCACAGCGGCAGTTGCAGTGGCGCCTCGGGCCGCTGGCGCGCATGTTCGATCAGATGACTCCAGGGCAGGGCCAGCAGCTCATGGCTCTGGATGAGCGAGTCCCCCCCGGGGGCTTGCAGAGGACGCGGCACCAGTTGCCTGGCCACGGTATTGCTGCCCAGCAATCGGCCTTCGGCATCAAATACCATCAGGCCTTCGCCTTCCTGGCCCAGAGGTCCGCCGGGCCAGTTCACGCGCAGCAGCAGGGTATGAGGCAGGGCCCGCAGCAATCGATCTTCGATGGCGCGTGCGCAGCGCAGTGCCAGCAGCAGCAGTTCGGGGCGCTCGGGTACATCAATGCCGGTGATGTCCAGCATGCCCAGGCACTCGCCCTGAGGGCCGAATACCGGAGCGCCTGCGCAACTGTAGTCGCGCAGATCGTCAAAGAAATGCTCCTGCCTGTGCAGCCATACCGGGCTGAGTTCGGCCAGTGTCGCGCCTATGGCTGAGGTGCCCACGCCGCGCTCGGACAGATCCACGCCGACACGGCCTACGGCCAGCGCGCGCAGATCGCTATGGTCGACGGGGCCTTGCACCTCAAGTGCCAGACCCTGGGCATCGGTCAGCAGGCAGAAGTAGCGCATGGCACCCACGGCCGCGACCAGCTGCGCCATGACCGGGCGTGCAGCCTGCAGCAGCAACTGGTGCTTGTCCTGAGCGTGGCGCAGCGCGTGAGGTCCGACGGCCTCGAACTCCACTTTTTGCGCGGGATGACGGCCCTGCGCCACGCAGCGCTGCCACGAGCGCCAGAGCCAGGGAGCCAGGCCAGACGGTGCCAGCGCATGGGATGAGTCCATCGCCAGCAACTGCTGCCTGGCTAGTACAAGCAGTGAATCGCGTGCACCTGGATGGGCTGCGGCTTGCGCAGAAAGGGCGGGGCTGGCGGGCGACATGCGGACTCCGGACAGTGTTTCATTTTGAGAATATCTGTGCGTGTTTCGCCTGGCTTGGGGGTCAACCCTAGCGCCTTGCATCGCGGTAACTGCCCACCATAGAGAGTGCGGTTGTGCTTTGTTACCCAATTCTTCGGATAAAGGCAGGAGGCATCACGATGAATGTTCAGTTCCTGGTCAATGGCCGCGCGGCCAGCATTGACGTCCCCCCCCAATACCTTGCTGGTGCAGGCGCTGCGTGAACAGCTGCGCCTCACGGGCACCCATGTGGGCTGCGATACCAGCCAGTGCGGAGCCTGCACGGTGCTGGTCAATGGCAAGGCCATCAAGTCCTGCACCATGCTAGCCGTGCAGGCTCAGGGTGCGGAGGTGCAGACCATAGAGGGCATGGCCGCTGCCGATGGAACCATGCATCCCATGCAGGCGGCCTTCAAGCAGTGTCATGGCCTGCAGTGCGGCTTCTGCACGCCCGGCATGGTGATGAGTGCGGTGGATCTGTGCCGCCAAAAGCCTCAGGCCACCGATGCCGAAATCCGCGAACTGCTCGAAGGCAATATCTGCCGCTGCACGGGCTACCAGAACATCGTCGCCGCTGTCAAAGTGGGTCGCGACGGCATGAGCGCCAGCTGAGCAGCGCATCACAACTAGAAGAGGAGACACACCATGGGTGCATCTGACTTTTCCAAGCTGCCGCATATCGGCGAAGCCGTTCTGCGCCGCGAGGATGATCGCTTTCTGACCGGCTCAGGCCAGTACACGGACGACATCACGCTGGGCGCGCAGGCCTATGCGGTATTTGTGCGCTCGCCCCATGCCCATGCCAGATTGCGCAGCGTCAACGTGGATGCCGCCAAGGCAGCGCCAGGCGTGGTCGGCGTGCTCACGGGGGCCGATGTGGCGGCCGCCGGCATCAACGGCCTGCCCTGCGGCTGGCTGATCACCAGCACCAATGGCGAGCCCATGAAGGAGCCGCCGCACCCGATTCTGGCCCTCGATACCGTGCGCTATGTGGGCGACCAGGTGGCCATGGTGGTTGCCGAGACCCTGCAGCAGGCACGCGATGCGGCCGAGCTGGTGGAGGTCGATTACGCGGTGTTGCCTGCGGTCGTGAACGTGGCCGATGCGGCGGGTGGCAAAAAGCCCGGCGCCGTGGTTCACGATATCGCCCCCGACAACCGCTGCTACCAGTGGGCGATAGGCGACAAGGCAGCCGTGGATGCCGTGTTTGCGGGCGCGGCCCATGTGACGCGGCTGGACCTGGTCAACAACCGCCTGATTCCCAATGCCATGGAGCCGCGCGTGGCCATCGGCAGCTACAACCGCGCCATGGATGAGTACACGCTGTACGTGGCCAACCAGAACCCGCATGTGGAGCGGCTGCTGATGACGGCTTTCGTCATGGGCCTGCCCGAGAGCAAGGTGCGCGTGATTGCTCCCGATGTGGGCGGCGGCTTCGGCTCCAAGATCTTTCTGTATGCCGAGGATGTCTGCCTGACCTGGGCGGCCAAGAAGCTCAACCGCAATATCAAGTGGACGGCCGATCGCAGCGAGTCCTTCCTGACCGATGCGCATGGCCGCGACCATGTCAGCCATGCCGAGATGGCCATGGACGCCGATGGCAAGTTCCTCGCCATGCGTGTGCACACCGATGCGAATCTGGGCGCCTATCTGTCCACTTTCGCCAGCGCCGTGCCCACCATTCTTTATGCAACCTTGCTGGCGGGTCAGTACACCACGCCGCAAATCCATATTGAGGTCGATGCCTGGTTCACCAACACTTCGCCCGTGGATGCCTACCGGGGTGCAGGCCGCCCCGAGGCCACTTATCTGCTTGAGCGCCTGGTTAGCCGCTGTGCCTGGGAGATGAATCTGTCCCAGGCCGAGATCCGGCGTCGCAACTTCATCACCAGCTTTCCCTATCAGACGCCAGTGGCGCTGCAGTACGACACCGGCGACTACAAGGCCTGCATGGATCAGGCCGAGCAACTGGCCGATGTGGCGGGCTTTGCGACCCGGCGCGCAGCCAGCGAGGCCAGAGGCCTCAAGCGCGGCCTGGGCTACAGCAGCTACATCGAGGCCTGTGGCCTTGCTCCCAGCAATATTGCCGGGGCGCTAGGCGCACGTGCCGGTCTGTTCGAGTGCGGCGAGGTGCGCGTTCATCCCACGGGCAGCGTGACGGTGTTTACGGGCTCGCACAGTCATGGTCAGGGGCATGAGACCACTTTTGCCCAGGTGGTGGCGGCCCGACTGGGCATTCCCGTCGAGCATGTGGAGATCGTCCATGGCGATACGGGCCGCGTGCCCTTTGGCATGGGCACCTATGGCTCGCGCTCCATCAGCGTCGGAGGTGCGGCCATCATGAAGGCGCTGGACAAGATCGAGGCCAAGGCCAAGAAGATTGCCGCCCACCTGATGGAGGCCAGCGATGCCGACATCGACTTCGCAGGAGGCGAGTTCACGGTACGCGGCACCGACAGAAAGCTGCCGTTCGCCCAGATTGCGCTGACGGCCTATGTGCCGCACAACTATCCGCTGGACAAGCTGGAGCCGGGGCTGGACGAGACTGCTTTCTACGACCCCACCAACTTCACCTTCCCGGCCGGCACCTATATCTGCGAGGTCGAGGTGGATCCTGCCACGGGCGTGGTGCGTGTCGACCGCTTCAGTGCCGTGGACGATTTCGGCACCATCATCAACCCCATGATCGTGGAGGGGCAGGTCCATGGCGGACTGGCCCAGGGCATAGGCCAGGCGCTGCTGGAAAACTGCGTCTACGACCGTGACTCGGGTCAGTTGCTGACCGGCAGCTTCATGGACTACGCCATGCCCCGCGCCGACGATCTGCCCGATTTCAAGCTGGGTACGGTTTGCACGCCATGCACCCATAACCCGCTGGGTACCAAGGGCTGCGGCGAGGCCGGGGCCATAGGCTCGCCGCCAGCCGTCATCAATGCCGTGCTCGATGCTCTGCATTCGCTGGGTGTCAAGGATCTGGACATGCCTGCCAGCCCGCACCGCGTGTGGGAAGCCATCGATGCTGCACGCCCCTGAGGTACCCGACTGAGAGGAAGAGAGGACAACACATATGTATGCCTTCAGTTACTCCAATCCCCGGACGCTGGATGAGGTGAGCGCTGCCAGCGGTCAGTTTCTGGCCGGCGGCCAGAGCCTGATTCCATCCATGAAGCTGCGCCTGGCCCAGCCTGGTGCGATCGTGGATCTCAACCAGGTCGATGGTCTGGCGGGAATCCGCGTCAGCGGCGATCAGGTCGAGATCGGTGCCATGACCCGTCATGCCGATGTGGCTGCCAGCCGCGAGGTGCAGCACGCCATTCCTGCTCTGGCCGAGTTGGCGGGCGGTATTGGCGATCGCCAGGTGCGGGCGCGAGGCACGATGGGCGGATCGCTGGCCAACAACGACCCCGCGGCATGCTATCCCAGTGCGGTGCTGGGTCTGGGCGCCACCGTGCTCACCCAGCGGCGCGAGATTGCGGCCGAGGACTTCTTCCAGGGCATGTACACCACGGCTCTCGAAGAGGGCGAGCTGATCAAGGCCGTGCGCTTTCCGGTGCCCAGAAGGGCCGCCTATATCAAGTTCAAGCAGCCCGCTTCGCGCTTTGCGCTGGTGGGCGTGTTTGTGGCGCAGACGGCGCAGGGCGTGCATGTGGCCGTGACCGGCGCGGGACTATCGGTCTTCCGCCACGCAGGCCTGGAAGCGGCGCTCAACCAGAGTCTCACGGCCGCTGCGGCGGCTGCAGTGCCTATCGACGACAGCGAGCTCAACAGCGATCTGCACGCGAGTGCGCGCTACCGGGCGCAGCTGATCAGCGTCCTGACACAGCGGGCGGTGGATCAACTGCTCTCAGTCTGAGCGGCTTGGCCGCTTTCCCCTCTCTCGCTTCGCGGGAGGGGGCAACAGCCTCGCTGCGGGGCGGTCCTTGCTTGCTGTCTCGTTCTTGTATTTTGAAGAAAAGTGGCTCTGGTCTATATGGATAAAGCGCAGGCAGCTATGAATACTGATGTGAACAGCGCTTTGGAGTCGGTGGATGGGCTGCTGGCCGCCTTGCAGGAGGTGGGCTATTTCGCGGACCGGCGTCTGGCTACGGCCGTGTTTCTGGCGCTCAGGCTTCAGCGGCCCCTGCTGCTGGAGGGGGAGCCGGGCGTTGGCAAGACCTCGCTGGCGCAGGCGCTGTCCCAGGTGCTGGCGCGGCAACTGATCCGGCTGCAGTGCTATGACGGCCTGGAGCAGCGTGAAGCGCTGTATGAGTGGAATTACGCCGCGCAGCTGCTGCATCTGCGCGCGGCCGAGCTGCGTGGTGCGGCGGAACTGGAGGCTGTCGAGCAGGAGGTCTATCAGCCTCGCTATCTGGTACGCCGGCCTTTGCTGCAGGCCCTGCAGGCGCCCGCGCCCGGCGCGGTGCTGCTGATTGATGAGGTGGACCGGGCCGACGAGCCTTTCGAGGCCTTTTTGCTCGAGTATCTGGGGGAGTACCAGGTCAGCATTCCCGAGCTCGGGGTCATCAGGGCCCAACTGCCGCCGGTCACCATTCTTACCAGCAATCGCACGCGTGATCTGCATGACGCGGTCAAGCGCCGCTGTCTCTACCACTGGCTGGACTATCCCGAGCGCGAGCGCGAGCTGGCCATTGTCCAGTCCAAGGTGCCTGAGGCCGCAGCGGCCTTGACCGAGCAGATCGCGCGCTTTGTGGACCGGCTGCGCAGCCGCCCGTTTGCCGATGCCTTCGAGCGCACGCCCGGCATTGCCGAAAGCGTGGAGTGGGCCAAGGCGCTGGTGGCGCTCGACACCCTGGTCATAGACCCCGAGCTGGTGCACGAGACGGCGGGCATTCTGTTCAAACAGCGCGAGGACGTGGCCGCGCTCACGCCAGAGCGTCTGCAGCAATTGCTGGAGCCCGATGCCACAGCCTGAGCTGCAGGCGCAGTCGCCAGAGCGGCCCGCGAGCGTGAGCTGGTGGGGGGACGCGCGCAGCGGCAAGCTGCCCATCAATCTGCTGGGGTTTGGCCGAGCCCTGCGCCGCGCGGGGCTGGCGGTGGATGCCGAGCGCCTGGCGCTGGCCCAGCAAGGCCTGATGCTGGTGGGCATGAACCGCGAGGACGTTGCCGCCGCGCTGGAGGCCGTGCTGGTTTCGCGAGAACAGGATCTGGCGGTCTTTCGCGAGCTGTTTGCGGCCTACTTTCGCAACCCCGAGGTGGCCCAGCAGCTTCTGAGCCAGTTGCTGCCGGGCGCGCCTGAGGCTGCCAGGCCGCGTCACAGGCCGCGTGTGCAAGAGGCCTTGTCGGCGATTCGCGCCGCACGGCAAAAGACCGCGAGCGAGGAGCTGACGCTGGATGCCGCCATGTCGGCCAGCGACCGGCGCAGGCTGCAACACGCGGATTTCAACCAACTCAGTGCCAGCGAGTACCGCCTGGTGCAGCAGCTGGCGCGCGATATCCGCTTGCCGCTGCCAAGCTATCGCAGTCGCAGAAGCGAGCTGCGCGCCTCAGGGCTGCGCGTGCACTGGCCCGCCAGTCTGAAGGCGGCGGCAGCCACGGGCGGCGAGCTGGCAAGTCTCAAATGGCGCAGGCGCAAGCGGCTGCCCATGCCCTGGCTGGCACTGGTCGATGTGTCGGGCTCCATGGAGCGCTATGTGCGTCTGCTGCTGGCATTTCTGCACCAGGCCACCAGCCCCAGGCGATATCCGCAGCTGCGCCGCCATGTCTACAGCATGGGAACCGGCCTGCAGGAGCTGAACCGGGCTTTTGCCCACAGCGACCCCGATGCCATGCTGGCCCAACTCAATCGCGACATTGACGATTTCGGCGGCGGTACCTGCCTGGGGGAATGCCTGGCGCAGCTGCGCCGGCAGCAGGCGCGCCATCTGGTGGGCAGGCGTACCCTGGTGCTGCTGGTCAGCGACGGGCTGGATACCGGCGACAGTGCGCTGCTGGAGCGGGAGCTGCAATGGCTGGCCCGACACAGCGCGCGCATTGTCTGGCTCAACCCCTTGTTGCGTTTTGACGGGTATGCCCCGCTGGCCAAAGGCGCGCAGGTACTGCATCGTCACAGCCATGCCATGCTGGCCGTGCACAACCTGCAGTCGTTGCAGCAACTGGCTGTCCACCTGGCGAAGCTGCTGCAACTGCCTCGCCGAGATTGAAAAGGAGAACACCATGGAAATGCATGCCAGCCGTCTTCTTGCCGTGAGCCAGCAGCAGGCCTGGGAGGCGCTCAACGATCCGCAAACCTTGCAGCAGTGTCTGGCCGGCTGCGAGAAGTTCGAGGATGCAGGCGATGGCTCCTATGCGGTGACCATGTCCGTGAAGATCGGTCCGGTATCGGCCAAGTTCAACGGCCGGGTCACGCTGTCGGACGTGCAGCCGCCCAAGAGCTACACGATTGCCTTTGAAGGTCAGGGCGGTGTGGCCGGCTTTGGCAAGGGCCAGGCCAAGGTCGATCTGACGCCCACCGATGCAGGGCATTGCGAGCTGCAGTACGAGGTGCAGGCTCAGGTGGGCGGCAAGATTGCCCAGTTGGGCCAGCGCCTGATCGACGGCGCAGCCAAGAGCATGGCCGAGGACTTCTTTGCGCGCTTCGAAGCCTTGATGCAGCAGCGCCACCCTAGCGAGCAGTCCGAAGACGAAGGCGGTGCAGAAGAGCTGGATACACGCTCCTGGGAGCACGACGCGGCCTCCACCAGCTACGCGCCGCTGGACGCCACGCCCTCGGCGCCGCCGCGCGAATCGTCAGGCATCCCCGTCTGGGCCTGGGGCCTTGGGGCTGTCATCGTGCTGGGCGCGCTCTGGCTGCTGACCCGTTGACCAGCGCATGAATAAAAAAGCCCCTGAGCCTGAGGCCAGGGGCTGGATGGAGATGGCCAAACCTTACTGAGGCTGGGCGTGGAAAGCCTTGTTGGCAATCTTCCAGCCCTGCTCGGTCTTGAGCAGCACAAAGTAGTCGGTGAAGGTCACGGCACCGTGGTAGAGCGTGACCTTGGCCATGGCGGCCGTGCCCACGATGTCCAGGGAGTCGATGACGCGGCGACGCGTGGCTTCGTCGGCGGCGGGCGTGTTCTTGAAGCGCTGGCAGTAGAAGTCCAGGTCCCAGGAGGTCAGCGGGCCTTCGCGCACCGATTCGAGGCGGGCCGTGGGCATGAAGGCTGCGCGCATATGCTCGGCATTGTCTTCGGCATGGCCGCGCATATACAGCTCCAGCGGCACGCGCACGGCGGCTTCTTCGGGGTGATTGGTCAGGCGTTCGGTGGTCATATGGGTTTCTCCTTGGAGCCGGATTCCCTGCGCCGCATGGCGGACGCAGCAAGGGGCAGTGTCAGCCGCCAAGCATGAGGCCTGAAAAAGCCGTCATTGATGCTATGAAAGTCAGCACTGTTTAAGTCTCCGAATACGGAACTTCAGCAGGTAAACCCAAGGTAAAGCGGGGGTAAATGCTGGCAAAGCCGGCGCTGCCTGACCCGGGGTTTGATTGCAACTGGATACCATTGGCGCCAATTCAGGCTCGAAATTCCTGCGCTCAACCATGTCCAGCTCATCCAAATTGCACCCCAATCGTCATTCTTTACAGCAGGGCAAGGTCCGGCCCGTCTTGCTTGCCACGGTGGTGCTCGCCCTGGCAGCCGCTGGCGGTGGCTATTGGTGGTATGCGCAAAAACAGGGTGCAAGCGGCGATACGTCTGCGTCTGCAGCTCCTAAGCAGGGAGCGGGCGGGCCCGGTGCACGCGCAGGGCGCAATGGTCGCGCAGGGCCGGGCGGCCCCGGCGGCCCTGGCGGCATGAGCCAGGCTCAGCCTGTGAGCGTCGGAGTGGTGGAGCAGCGTGACATGCGCGTGCTCGTGAGCGCCATCGGCACCATGAATGCACGTGCCACGGCCGTGGTGCGCGCCAAGGTTTCGGGCGAGCTGCTCAAGCTGCACTTCAAGGAGGGGGACGAGGTCAAGGCCGGCCAGTTGCTGGCCGAGATCGACCCGCGCAGCTTTGCTGCCTCGCTGGCGCAGGTGCAGGGCTCTCTGGCACGCGATCAGGCCCAGCTCAAGAATGCGCAGCTCGATCTGCAGCGCTACAAGGAACTGCAGGCCCAGGACTCGATTGCCCGCCAGCAGGTCGATACCCAGGCCGCGCTGGTGCGCCAGCTGCAGGGTACGGTGGCGGCCGATCAGGGTCAGGTCGATGCGGCCAAGCTGCAGCTGAGCTATACCAGGATCACGGCCCCCATCTCGGGTCGCCTGGGCCTGCGCCAGGCCGACCTCGGCAACGTGGTCAACCCTTCCGATACCAACGGGCTGGTGACAATCTCCCAGATTCGCCCCATCGATGCCGTTTTCTCCATTCCCGAAACCCATGTCGGCACGCTGGCCCAGCAACTGCGCGAGGGCAAGCTCATGCCCGTAGAGCTCTGGGACCGCGAGCAAAAGCAGATGCTGGCCAAGGGCCAGCTCAATGCGCTGGACAACACCATCGACACGACCACGGGCACGGTCAAAGCCAAGGCCTCGTTCGACAACGCGGAGCGCAAGCTGTTCGCGAATCAGTTCGTCAACGTCAAGCTGCAGCTGCGCCAGATCGATCAGGCGCTGGTCGTGCCCGCGAATGCGGTGCAGAACAATTTCGTCTATCTGGTCAAGCCCGACAACACGGTCACCCAGCGCAAGATCACTGTGGGCGTGACGGACGGTGACTATGTCAGCGTGCGCGGCGAGCTGGAGCCCGGCGACAAGGTTGTGACCGACGGCATCGACCGCCTGCGCGAAGGCGCGCAGGTGACGGTGGTGGACTCCGAAAAGGTCAAGAAGGTCGACCAGGCCGTGCAGGATGCCGCCAACCAGCCGCGCGGCATGATGCGCAACCTCAGTCCCGAGCAGCGTGAAAAAGTCTCCAAGATGACGCCCGAGGAACGCAAGGAGTTCTTCCAGAAGCTGCGCGCCGAGCGCGGTGCCAATGGCGGCAATGCAGGTCCCGGCCAGGGACCGCGTGGCACGGACGCCCGTGGCGATCAGCCGCGCGAGGCGCAGGGCAGTCCCTCCAAGCCGGACCCCAAGGCAGAAGCCAAGCCGGATGCCAAGCCTGCGGTTGCGAACGAGGCCAGGCCCCAGGCCGGCGCCGAGCGTGGTGAAGGCGGCGAGGGCCGCACGGAAAGATCCGAGGGCCGGGGGGACCGTCCCCAGCTGACTCCCGAGCAGCGCGCCAAGCTGGAGGCCCTGTCGCCCGAAGAGCGCCGCGCTTTCTTCCAGAAGCTGCGCGCCGAGCGCGAAGCAGGCGGCAAGGCTGAGACCAGCGGCGCGGCGCGCTGAGCATAGCCAGAGCCTGCGGCCATCATGAATCTCTCGCGCCTCTTCATTCTTCGGCCCATCGCCACCAGCTTGCTGATGGTGGCGGTGCTGATCTCGGGCATTCTTGCCTACCGCCTGCTGCCCATCTCGGCCCTGCCCGAGGTGGACTACCCCACCATACAGGTCACCACGCTCTACCCCGGGGCCAGCCCCGATGTGATGACCTCCAACGTCACGGCACCGCTGGAGCGCCAGTTCGGCCAGATGCCAGGGCTGGACCAGATGTCCTCGACCAGTTCGGGCGGCGCATCGGTGATCAGCCTGCGCTTTGCGCTCGATATGTCCATGGACGTGGCCGAGCAGCAGGTGCAGGCCGCCATCAACGCGGGCACCAATCTGCTGCCCAGCGACCTGCCCATGCCCCCGCTCTACAGCAAGGTCAACCCGGCCGATGCGCCGGTGCTGACACTGGCCATCAGCTCGCCTTCGCTGCCCGTCATCAAGATCAACGATCTGGTGGAGAACCGCCTTGCGCCCAAGCTCTCCCAGGTCAAGGGCGTGGGCCTGGTGGCCATTGCCGGCGCGCGCCGCCCGGCCGTGCGCATCCAGGCCAACCCCGCAGCGCTGGCCAGCTTCGGCATGACGCTGGACGATGTGCGCACCGCCATCTCTGCGGCCAACGTCAAGACCGCCAAGGGCAGCTTTGATGGCCCCAACCGCGCATCGACCATCGATGCCAACGACCAGATGCAGTCGGCGGCCGAGTACCGCAACCTGATCATCGCCTTCAAGAACGGCAACCCCGTGCGCCTGTCCGATGTGGCGCAGACCGTGGACGACGCCGAGAACACGCGTCTGGCAGCCTGGTCGGGCACGCCCGAGACTGGCTCCAAGTCGGCCGTGATCCTCAATATCCGCCGCCAGCCCGGCGCGAACGTGATCGACACCGTCGATGCCATCAAGAACCTGCTGCCCCAGCTCAAGGAGACGCTGCCGGCCTCTATCGACGTGCAGGTGCTGACCGACCGCACCGTGACCATTCGCGCCTCGGTCAAGGACATGCAGTTCGAACTGGCCCTGGCCATCGCCCTGGTGGTGATGGTGATCTTCCTGTTCCTGCGCAGCGCATCGGCCACGCTGATTCCCAGCGTGGCGGTGCCGCTGTCGCTGGTAGGCACTTTCGGCGTCATGTATCTGGCGGGCTTTTCCATCAACAACCTCACGCTGATGGCCCTGACCATTGCCACGGGCTTTGTGGTGGACGATGCCATCGTGATGATCGAGAACATCGCCCGCTATGTGGAAAAGGGAGAGCCGCCCATGCAGGCCGCGCTCAAGGGTGCCAAGCAGATCGGCTTTACCATCATCTCGCTGACCATCTCCCTGGTCGCGGTGCTGATTCCGCTGCTGTTCATGGGGGATGTAGTGGGCCGTCTGTTCCACGAATTCGCGATCACCATGACGGTGGCGATTCTGATCTCGGCCGTGGTTTCGCTCACGCTCACCCCCATGCTGTGCGCGCGCCTGCTGCGCCACCAACCCGAGGGCGAGAAGAAAAAGGCCGAGTCCAAGGGCTTCGGAGCTGCGGTCGCGCGCTTTTTCGACAAGGTGATTGCCGAATACGGCCGCATGCTGACCTGGGTGCTGGATCACAGCAAGCTGACCTGGCTGGTGTTCATCGCCACGCTGGTGGTCACGGTGCTGCTGTATTTCGTCGTGCCCAAGGGCTTTTTCCCCGAGCAGGATACGGGCACGATTGCCGCGACCACCGAGGCCGACCAGTCCATCTCCTTTGCCGCCATGGCCGAGCGCCAGCAGGCGCTGGCCGAGCATTTGCTCAAGGACCCGGCCGTGGCATCCATCTCCTCGTTTATCGGTGTGGATGGCACCAACACCACGCTCAATACCGGCCGCATCCAGATCGACCTCAAGCCCCATGCCCAGCGCGACCGTCTGCCGGTGGTGCTCAACCGCCTGGCCGAGGACTCCCGCGCCGTGCCCGGCATCCGCCTCTATGCCCAGCCCGTGCAGGACCTGACCATAGAGGATCGCCAGGCTCGCACCCAGTATCAGTTGCTGCTTTCCTCGCCGGACATGAACCAGCTCACGGCCAGCACCAGGATGTTGGTCGAGCGTCTGCAGCAACTGCCCCAGCTGCTCGATGTGAGCAGCGATCTGCAGAACCAGGGCCGTCAGGCCTATGTGCAGATCGACCGGGCCCAGGCCAGCCGCCTGGGCGTGACGGTCTCGTCGGTGGACTCGGCGCTCTACAACGCTTTCGGCCAGCGTCTGATCTCCACCATCTTCACGCAGTCCAACCAGTACCGCGTGGTGCTGGAGGTGGCGCCGCAGTTCAAGATCGGGCCCGAGGCCCTGCAGAACATCTATGCCGCATCGAGCAACGGTGCACCGGTGCCGCTGTCATCGATTGCCACGGTGAGCGAGCGCCCGATGGCGCTGGCCGTCAACCATGTGGGGCAGTTGCCGGCGGCCACCATTTCGTTCAACACCGCCTCCGGCGTGTCGCTGGGCCATGCGGTGGAGGCGTCCCAGGCCATCATTGCGCAGTTGCGCGACGAGGGGCAGATCCCGCTGTCGGTGGACACGCAGTTCCAGGGCGCGGCGCTGGCTTTCCAGGCCTCGCTCTCCAACACCCTGCTGCTGGTGCTGGCCGCCATCATCACCATGTACATCGTGCTGGGCGTGCTCTACGAGAGCACGATTCACCCGATCACGATTCTCTCCACCCTGCCGTCGGCGGGTGTGGGGGCGCTGCTGGCGCTGCTGGTGTCTGGGCTGGATCTGGACATCATCGCCATCATCGGCATCATCTTGCTGATCGGCATCGTCAAGAAGAATGCCATCATGATGATCGACTTCGCGCTGGACGCCCAGCGCGAGGAGGGCATGAATGCACGCGACGCGATCTACCAGGCCTGTCTGCTGCGTTTCCGACCGATTCTCATGACAACGCTGGCAGCCTTGCTGAGTGCGCTGCCCATGATGCTGGGAACGGGCGTGGGCAGCGAGCTGCGCCAGCCGCTGGGCGTGACCCTGGTGGGCGGTCTGCTGCTGAGCCAGCTGCTGACCCTGTTCACCACGCCGGTGATCTATCTGACTTTTGAAAACTGGGCCGAGGGCTGGCGCACCAGGCGCGGCCTGCCGGCCGTCAAGCATGTGCCGCATTCCGAAGCCGAGGTCATGGGCGAGGCAGGCGATGGCGGCCGGGACGGGGCGCGTCCATGAGCATCTCCACGCCCTTCATCTTCCGGCCCATTGCGACCCTGCTGCTGACCATAGGCATGGCTCTGGTGGGCGGCGTGGCCTATTTCCAGCTGCCGGTGGCGCCGCTGCCGCAGGTGGACTATCCGACGATTTCGGTGACCGCCAGCCTGCCCGGCGCGGCGCCGGACACCATGGCGGCCACCGTGGCCACTCCGCTGGAGCGCGCCCTGGGCGCGATTGCGGGCGTCAACGAGATGACGTCCAGCTCCAGCATGGGCAGCACGCGCATCACGCTGCAGTTCGATCTGACGCGCACGGTGGACAGCGCTGCCCACGACGTGCAGGCCGCCATCAATGCGGCGCGCACGCTGCTGCCTTCGGGCATGCCGGGCAACCCGACCTATCGCAAGGTCAACCCGGCCGACGCGCCCATCATGATTCTGGCGCTGACATCCCAGTCCCTCACACGAGGCCAGATGTATGACGCGGCCTCCACGGTGCTGGCGCAGAAGCTGGCCCAGGTGGAAGGCGTGGGCCAGGCATCGATCAACGGCGGCGCGCTGCCGGCCGTGCGCGTGGAGCTGGACCCGGTGCGGCTGGCCGCCAATGGCGTATCTCTGGATTCCGTGCGCACGGCCATCACCGCCACCAATGCCAACCGCCCCCTGGGCGCCGTGGAGCGCGAAGACCACTACTGGCAGGTGGCCACCAACGACCAGGCACGCACTGCCGCCGAATACGCGCCCCTGGTGCTGCGCTGGAACAACGGCAATGCCGTGCGGCTGTCCGATGTGGCCGATGTCACCGACTCCGTGCAGGACATACGCAACTACGGCGTGATGAACGGCAAGCCTGCCGTGCTGCTGCAGGTGTTCAAGCAGCCCGACGCCAACATCCTGCAGGCCGTGGACAAGGTGCGCGCCATGCTGCCCCAGCTCAGGGCTTCCATCAATCCGGCCATCGATGTCACGGTGATCTCGGACCGCACGCCCACGCTGCGCGCCTCGGTCAAGGAGGTGCAGAACGCGCTGCTGATCTCGATAGCGCTGGTCATCATGGTGGTGTTCGTCTTTCTGCGCCGCCTGCGTGCCACGCTGATTCCGGCCGTGGCCGTGCCTGCCTCGCTGATGGGCACCTTCGGCGTCATGTATCTGTGCGGCTACACGCTGGACAACCTCTCGCTGATGGCGCTGACGGTAGCCGCAGGCTTTGTGGTGGACGATGCCATCGTGGTGCTGGAGAACGTGATGCGCCACATGGAGCGCGGCAAGACCGCGATGCAGGCTGCCATCGAAGGCGCGCGCGAGATCGGTTTCACCGTGGTCTCCATGAGCCTGTCGCTGATTGCGGTGTTCGTGCCCATTCTGTTCATGGCCGGCATCGTGGGGCGGTTCTTCCGTGAGTTTGCCGTGGTCATGTCGGCGGCGATTCTGGTCTCCATGATCATCTCGCTGACCACCACGCCCATGATGTGTGCGGCTCTGCTGCGCACACCGGCAGAGGAGGAGCGCCGCCGTGCCGAACGCGCCAGGCGCCCCTTCACACGCCGCTGGGATGCGTTCTGGCTGCGCATCTCGCAGGCCATGGATCGCTTCGAGCTGCGCGTGACGGCGCTTTACCGCCGCACCCTGGCTTGGGGACTGCGCCACCAGCCTGTGGTGCTGCTGAGTCTGGTCGCGGTCATAGGCCTCAACATCCATCTCTACCAGACCATAGACAAGGGCTTCATGCCCAGCGAGGACACGGGTCGCGTCATGGGCTTCATCCGTGCCGATCAGTCCACGTCCTTTCAGGCTATGGAGCGCCGCATCAAGCGTTTTCTCGATGTGGTGCAACAAGACCCGGCCGTGGAGTATGTGACCGGCTTCACCGGCGGCGGGCAGGCCAATGCGGCGAATATGTTCATGTCGCTCAAGCCCATGGCCGAGCGCAAGGTGTCTAGCGACGAGGTCATCAACCGCCTGCGTGAAAAGCTCAAGGACGAACCTGGCGCGCGGCTGTTCATGATGACCCAGAGCGATGTGCGCATCGGCGGGCGCCAGAGCATGTCCTCCTATCAGTACACGCTGCAGGCCGACGATACGGCCGAGCTGCGCCTTTGGGAGCCGCGCATCCGCCAGGTGCTGTCCACCCTGCCGGAACTGACCGATGTCAACAGCGATGTCCAGGACAACGGCATGCAGACCAAGCTGGTCATAGACCGCGACCAGGCCACGCGCCTGGGCCTGACAGTGGCGCAGATCGACAACACGCTCAACGATGCCTTCGGCCAGCGCCAGGTGGGCGTGATCTACAACCCGCTCAACCAGTACCGCGTGGTGATGACGGCCTCGTCCCAGTATCTACAGAGCCCTGAGACGCTGCGCGGCTTCTTCTTCGTCAACAGCGCGGGCCAGCAGATTCCGCTGACGGCCTTTGCCAAGATCACCACCTCGACCACGCCGCTGTCCGTGCCGCACCAGAGCGGCACGCCCGCCAGCACCGTGAGCTACAACCTGGCGCCCAATGTCTCGCTGTCGCAGGCCAATGACGCGATCCGCAATGCCATGCTGGAGCTGGGCGTTCCGGTATCCATTCGCGGCAGCTTCAGCGGCTCGGCCGGGGCCTTCCAGCAGGCGCTGGCGGGCCAGCCCCTGCTGATCCTCGCGGCCATCATCACCATCTATCTGGTGCTGGGCATACTCTACGAGAACCTGGTCCATCCGCTGACGATTCTGTCCACCTTGCCCTCGGCCGGTGTGGGGGCGCTCCTGGCGCTGATGTGGTTCAAGACCGAGTTTTCGCTGATCGCCTTCATCGGTGTGATCCTGCTGATCGGACTGGTCAAGAAGAACGCCATCATGATGATCGACTTCGCGCTGGAACGCGAGAAAGGCGGTCATGCCACGGCGGCCCAGGCTATCTATCGGGCCTGCCATCTGCGCCTGCGCCCCATACTGATGACCACCATGGCGGCCCTGTTCGGCGCGCTGCCCCTGGCCCTGGGCCGGGGCGACGGTGCCGAGCTGCGCCAGCCCCTGGGCATTGCGATCGTGGGCGGCCTGCTGCTGAGCCAGTTGCTCACGCTCTACACCACGCCCGTGGTCTATGTGCTGCTGGACCGTGTGCGCCGCAGCGTGCTGCGCCTCTGGGCGCGCCGTCCGGCCAGAAGGCGCGGCGCTCAGGCCTCTGCCATGGCTGAGGCGAAGTGAGATGTTATGCCAGCACATTTTTTGAATCAAATCGGCTTCAAATCCAATCAGGATAAGCGCAAGCAGCTCACTTTTATGAAGAATTCTCCCCGGTCGCTGCCCCGCTGGATGCCGCGTCTGCTGCCGCTTGCTGCGGCGCTGGCGCTGGCGGCCTGTTCCACCCAGCCCGCCTATCAGCCTCCCCGGCTCGATGTGCCGGCCCGCTTCAAGGAAGCCACGCCCGAGGCTGCACAGTTCGGCGTCTGGCAACCGGCGCAGAGCTCGGCGGCCAGCCCGGCCGCCACAGTGCCCGACCAGTGGTGGACGGTGTATGGCGACAGCACGCTCGATCAGCTGCAGCAGGCGGCAGCCGCAGGCAATCCCGGCGTGGAGCAGGCCGTGGCCCGTCTGCGCTCGGCCCAGGCGGCAGTCGCCAGCAGCCGCGCCGCGCAATTGCCCACGCTCAGCACCACGGGCAGCGGCTCGCGTGCCTTGACCGGTGGCGGCACGTACAGCAATACCAACGGCGAGAACGTGGCGCGCAGCGGCAGCATCAACAACAACTTCTCGCTGGGCCTGAGCGCCAGCTGGGAGCTGGATCTCTGGGGCAAGCTTTCTGGCGCGGTGGATGCCAGCCGCGCTTCGGCCCAGGCCAGTGCCGACGATCTGGCTGCGGCCCGTCTGTCGGCCCAGGCATCGGTGGCCCAGACCTATTTCTCGCTGCGTGCCGCCGAGGCGCAGATGAAGTATCTGCAGGAGAGCCTGGAGGCCTACGAGCAAAGTCTGAAGCTCACGCAGAATCGCTACCAGGCGGGCGTGGTGTCTTCGGCCGATGTGGCCCAGGCCCAGTCCCAGTACAAGAGTACCCAGGCCAGTCTGCTGGAAGCCCGCATCACGCGCGCCCAGTACGAGCATGCACTGGCGGCCTTGCTGGGCAAGGCTCCGGCCAACTTCAGCCTGCCGGTCACTGGCCACCTGCCGACGCCGCCTGCCGTGCCCGAGATGCTGGCCTCCACCTTGCTGGAGAGGCGTCCCGACATTGCAGCTGCCGAGCGCCGCGTGGCCATGGCCAATGCGCAGATCGGCGTGGCGCGTGCGGCCTATTTCCCCTCGCTGACCCTGTCGGCATCGGCCGGCTATCGCAACTCCGTGCTCTCCGATCTGCTCAATGCGCCGAATCTGTTCTGGTCGCTGGGACCGGCGCTGGCCATGAGTCTGTTTGACGGCGGCGCGCGTTCGGCGGCCGTGGAGTCGGCCCGTGCCACGCTGGACCTGAATGCCGCCACCTACAAGCAGACCGTGCTGACGGCGCTGCAGGAGGTGGAGGACAATCTGGTCGCCGCCGTCAATCTGGCCCAGGAGGAGCAGGTGCAGACCGAGGCCCTGGCCGCAGCGCAGAAGTCGCTGACCGTGGCCAACAACCAGTACCAGGCCGGCATCGTGGCCTATCTGAACGTGCTCTCGGCTCAGACGACGGTGCTCGGCGCCCAGAACAGCCTCAACAGCGTCAGAAACCGCAGGCTGACGGCCGTGAACACCTTGCTCAAGAATGTGGCAGGGCGCTGGGAGCCGCTGGATGCGGGCCAGCGCAAAGAGTGAGCGCGCCGTGCAGGCTTGTGGTCTGGGTTACAACCGTGGCTCTGTTGTTGTGAAGATCAAACCATGAGCATTGCTGTTTTCTACCTGCGCAATTCCGAGTCAGAGGGCCAGACACCGGTTTGGCAGCCGCAATGCCGGGCCTTCTCCGATGCGCAGATGAGCGAGGCGCTGGCCCTGTGCCAGCAACTGCGCAAGGACGAGCGCCATGCCCATGTGGTGATTTCGTCGGAGTTGCGCGATATGGTCGGGCCTGTGGGCGTGTCTGCGGTCGAGGATGGCAAGACGCCCGATGGAGTGGACTATCAGTGGAGCAAGGCCGGGCGTGCCGGAGCCAGTCGCAGAAATGCGGCCGAGCCACCCAGGCAGCGCCAGGATATGGATCGCTAGGCCGGAAACGGCTGACTAGGCCGCCTGTATCCTGGCCAGATAGCCGGCCAGCAACTGCATGCTGCCGCTCCAGCCCATGTTCATGCTGGCGTGCGAGCTGTCGAACACCGCTTCTTCCACGGCACTGGCGTTAAGGGCACGCCATTCCAGATGCAGGCGCGTGCCGCCGGATTCCTCGCTGAGCGTGGTGGTCGACAGGGTATAGAGCGGCCATTGCGGGGCCATCGGGTGGCGCGTGACGCCGCCGGCGGCATCGCTGAACTGCACCACGACGACGATGCGCTCGGGCGCTTTCAGCTCCCTGAAGCTCCATTTGCCCCACATGGCGGGCGCCTGGGGCATGGCCTCGGCGCGCATGCCGTAATGAAAGCTGCCGCCTTCGCGTGCATCCACTTCGCATTGCGTCATCACCATGCCCGGCGGGCGCATCCAGTGGCTCAGGTGCTCGCCTTGCGTGAAGGCCGCGTAGACCAGCTCGCGCGGAGCCTTGATGAATTGCTCGATGACAAACGGGGCAGAGAGTCGCTCGGTCATGGACATGCCTTTGCAGATCGCTTGGAGCCATCCATTGTGCACAGCGCGCACCTGACTTCAAGCGCCGTGACTGCAGGCCCGGATGTCAGGCTTCGAGATCAAAGGCCTGGCGCAGTGCATCGCCGAACTGCGTGGAGCCGGAAAGGCAAAGGCTGACCGTGGTGCGGCCCGTGGCGGAGGCCTGCAGCTCCAGCTTGCCTGCTGCCCTGTCGAAGCGGGCGCTCAGGGGCAGGCCGTCATCGTCCTGCGCCTGCAGGTCATAGTCCCAGTCATTGCCGTCTTCCAGGGCACCCTGGCGGCCCGCAAACTTCTGGCTGGCCCAGCGCAGCAGGGCTTCGATTTCGCCGGCCAAAGCCGGCATGCGCTCGGCCTTGACGCTGGCCATGGCGTCCCAGGTGCCAGTGCCTTCTTCATCTTCGCTGTAATCGAATTCCAGATAATCCAGAGCCATGGCATATTGCGCGCTGTTGAGGGGGACGCCATTGTGCCTGTGCCTTGCTGTGCGCATGGCCGTGGGTTCTTTGGCCACAATCAGCCGTGGACATATATACAAGGCGTTGTCAGCTATGAATTCTGAACTTGATGAAGGCTGCGAGTCGCTGTGCATGGTGCAGGCTCTGCAGGTGAGTTTTGGCTACCCGGGCCGAACCGTGGCCCATGAGGCCTCGCATTGCTGGCATGCCGGACTGTGCCTGCTGCAAGGCGACGAGGGCACGGGCAAGACCAGCTGGCTCAAGGCATTGGCCGGGCAACTGCCGCTGCGCATGGGCTTGCTGCACTATCCGTTCGCCGACAACGGCCGCCTGGCTGCAAGCTCCTGCTTCTGGCAGGACCCACGCCAGCCGCTCAACGATGTCTATAGCCAGATGCCGGCCGAGAGCTGGGTGGCTTTGCAGCGCACGCTGTATCCGCATTGGTCGCAGCAGCAGTTCGAGCAGCATGTGCAGGGCTTCGGGCTGGAGTCGCATCTGCACAAGCCGCTGCTGGCCCTGTCATCGGGCACGCAGCGCAAGCTGTGGATGGCCGCTGGCTGGGCCAGCGCCGCCGAGCTGGTACTGATCGACGAGCCGCTGGCGGCGCTGGACAAGCCGTCCGAGCGTTATGTGCAGCATGCGCTGGCGGCCATGGCAGCCGAGCTCAAGAATCCGGTGCGACCCCGCAGCGTCATCGTGGCGCATTGGGATGCCATGCAGGGTGTGGACTGGGAGGATGTGATGGAGCTGGCTACATCGCCTTGAACCGTGCTGCGTAGAGACGGCTGACGGCCAGCTTTTCGGGACGCTCGCGCAGCAGCAGGCTCAGGCGCCCGGACTCGTCACGCTGGGCGCAGGCAATGGCTTGCGCCCGCACCACGGTGCCGCGATGGATTTGCCAGAACTCGCGCGCGTCGAGCTGCGGCAGCAAATCCTTGAGCGGGGTACGGATCAGATACTCCTGAGCGGCCGTCAGCACGCGCAGATATTTGTCGGCGGCTTCGAGGTAGACGATGTCCTGCACCCTCACCATATGGATCTGGTTGCCGACGCTGGCCTGAATGATCTGCAGCGCGGTGGGGACCTGCCCCAGCAGTTGCTGCTGCAGCCCGAGCAACTGTTCGAGCTGACGGTGATTGTGCACGGCAAGGTCCGTGCCCTGTACCGGCTGGCGCTGCTGCCACCACTGCTGCAGGCGCTGCACGGTCTGGCCAAGGCGCGCCGCCTGCACCGGCTTGAGCACATAGTCCATGGCGCAGGCCTCGAAGGCCGCCAGGGCGTACTGGTCGTAGGCGGTGACAAAGACAATCGCCGGCAGCGCCTGCTCTTCGGGCCAGGCATCGGCGATTTCGGCGGCGGCTTCCAGCCCCGTCTGGCCGGGCATGCGAATGTCCAGGAACAGCAGATCGGGCAGCAGGGTCAGCGCCTGCTGCACGGCGCTGATGCCGTCGGCCACCCTGGCCTCGATCTGCAACTGGGGCCAGAGCTGGCCCAGCAACTGCTGCAATGCCAGGGCCAGCAGCGGTTCGTCTTCGGCAATCAGGGCGCGCGGCGGACTGGTGTTCATGGCTGGGACTTCAGGGGTAATACGATGCAGGCCCTGGTTCCGCCTGCGCTGTCTGCTGTCAGATCGAAGCGGGCAGCGCTGCCGTAGCGGCTGGCCAGGCGTTCGCGAATCTGCTGCAGGCCAAAGCCGGATCCGGAGCCGGAAGGCGGCTGGCCAGGCAGCATGGGCAGGCCCAGGCCATTGTCATGCACGCTGAGCAGAAGGCGGCTGTCATCCAGCATGCTTGCGTGAACGGCAATGTGGCCGCCGGCCAGTTGGGGCTCCAGTCCATGGCGAATGCTGTTCTCCACCAGCGGCTGCAGCAGCAGGGTTGGCACGTGCAGCTCGGCCAGTTCAGCGGGCAGATGCAGGCCATAGCTGAGCCGCTCGCCCATGCGGATCTGCATCAGGGCCAGATAGTCGGCCAGCAAGGCAAATTCGCAGGCAAGACTGTGGGTGCCGTGGCGTGAACCGGCCAGCGTGGCACGCAGGTAGGCAATCAGATGATCGAGCATCTGCTCGGCGCGTGGCGCATCGGTGGCGATCAGCACGCGAAGATTGGCCAGGGTGTTGAACAGCATATGCGGCTCCAGCTGCGCCTGCAGCAGGCTGAGCCGGGCTTCGGCGGCCTGGCGCTGGGCCTGCTCTGCCTGCATTTGCAGATGGCGCGACTTGCCCACCACATAAAAGCCCCAGGACATGGCCATGCTGGTCGCCATGGTGATGGCAAGCGGCAGCCATAGCGAGGGACGGGCTGTGGCCGACAGCTCGGGATGGAACTGCTGAACATAGAGACTACCGAGTGGATTGCCCAGAATCAGGCCTGCTGCAATTCCCAGCGGTACCACGGCCATGCCGCGCATGCCGCGTGGCCAGGGAATGTCGTCGGACTCGCGCCAGCGCAGCCTGAGCAGATCGATGCTCAGCCAGCTGATCAGGCCTATGGCCAGCGAATAGGCGAGATTGACATCCCACAGGCCCTGGCCGAGAGCGGTCAAGGCAGCAGCGATCAGCAGACAGGCAGCCACGGTGATGCCGGCGTGACGAAGCAGGGGCGTGGGCGCAAACATGGACATGACGGGCATGGTAGGTGATGGGCGGTCCGGCATCTAGCGCTTTTCGCTGCGCTGCAGCGTTTTCAGCTCGTGCTCCAGCAGTTGTTGAAAGAGCGGACTGCCGGGTGCCAGCAGCCAGACTACTGCGCCATGAATCAGCAGGCCCAGACCCCAGCCCAGAGCCGGGTAGATGGCCCAGTGCCGTCCCTGGCTCAAAGCCAGGGCCATCAGGCCCAGATTCACCGCGGCATAGACCGCAGCATGGATATACCAGCCTAGCTTCATGCCGGCGCGGCGGCGTGCCTGCTGGCGCAGAGCGTCTTCAGAGATCGGGTTCATGTTTTTTCCTTGTCGAGCGTGGGATGAGGGCGGGGATCAGGCCAATCGCTGCCACAGCAGATTGCCGAGCAGGCGGCCCGGAAGCAGCGTGAACAGCCCTGCGAGGACGCAGCTGCCGAAGTACAGCTTGCGCATGACGCTGCGGTGCTGGGCGATGCGCCGATGCGCCAGATGCCAGAAGGACAGTGCGAGGCCACCCAGCGTCACGGGGATCAGCAGATGGATGGGCGTGAAGCCTGCCCAGTTGGGCAGCTTGAAGTCGCGTATGAACAAGGCGGAGATGGCGGTGGCCAGCATGAGCAGCACAAAGCCACGGCCTGCGATTCTGTGCAGCCAGGGCAGCGGGCCGGCATGGCGCCTGGCCCAGAGTGCAATGGCTCCGGTCAGAGTGGCCGCGATGGCGGAACTCATGTGAAAGGCAATCAATGGCGTGAGTTGCATGGCTGGCTCCTGGTGCTTGCACATGACTGTGCAAGCCGGGCCTGCTGCCGGCCAGCGCTTTGCGACGAAGTGAGCAGACAAGGGAGTCAGTTGCACCTCGGCAGGTGTGAGTGGTGTATTGGTTCTGCTTGTGCTTGTTTGTGCGCGCACACATATCACGCAGCAGCTTCAGGATTTGCGGCCTGCCCTGGATCCCGTTGAGATTTCAGGGTGTTAGGCATCGGCAAAGGAGATTGATTATTAAAATTAACGATTCTGAAAATCATTCTCAATAACATCAATAATGTTCCTGCTGCGACCGATTTCCCTGGCTACCCTCGCACTGTGCAGCCAGCAGAGTGTTTTTGCCCAGACTTCCAGCACTGAATCAGAAGCTGCCCTGCAGACCGTGACCGTGGAGGCCAGCGCCGATGCTTCGGCCCAGGGTCTGGCCAAGTCTTTTGCGGGTGGGCAGGTAGCTACCGGAGCACGCAACGGCATTCTGGGAACGCGGGACTGGAAGGAGTCCTCGTTTTCGTCGACGGCCTATACCAGTCAGCTAATCGAAGACACTCAGTCCAAGAGTGTGGGTGATGTGCTACTGAGCGATCCGTCGGTGCGGCAGGCGCGCGGCTATGGCAACTTCCAGGAGCTGTACATGCTGCGAGGCATGCCGGTCTATTCCGACGACATTGCCTACAACGGCCTTTATGGCTTGCTGCCGCGCCAGTATGTGGCATCTGAATTCTTCGAGCGTGTGGAGGTGCTGCGCGGTGCGAATGCCTTCCTCAACGGTGCGGCTCCCGGCGGCAGCGGCGTGGGGGGCGTGATCAGCCTGTTGCCCAAGCGCGCAGGCAACGAGCCACTGACCCAGGTGAGCACGGGAATACAAACGGGCGGTCAGGCTTATGCCTCTGCAGATCTGTCGCGCCGTTTCGGCCCGGACCAGAGCACGGGCGTACGCCTGAATGCCGTGCGCCGCGACGGCGGTACAGGCGTCAAGGGCGAGGACCGTACATTGACCGCTTTGGGTCTGGGCCTGGACTGGCGCAGCCGCGACGTGCGTCTGTCGGCCGATGTGGGCTATCAGCGCAACAGCTATCGCGGTGGGCGACCCAGCGTCACGCCGTCTGACTTTATCCCCGTCGTGCCGGACAACAAGACTAATTACGCTCAGAATTGGGCCTTCTCCACCGAACGTGACGTTTTCGCCACCCTGCGCGGAGAGTGGGACATCAACCCCACGACCACAGCCTGGGCTGCCGGTGGTCTACGCCGCAGCAAGGAAGACAACATCAATAGCAATGTGACCGTGCTCAATGCTCAGGGCGATACCACGGGCACGCGTTTCGACAACCTGCGCAAGGACCGCGTGGGCACGGCAGAGGCCGGCATTCGCACCCGTCTGCAGACAGGTAGCGTTGGTCATGAACTGGTGGCCTCGGCCAGCACCTATTCCGCCTCGGAGACAGGTGCCTGGGCCATGGCTTCGGGCGTGAGCAACAACCTCTACAACCCCTATGCCAGCCTCATGCCGCAGAACACCTTCTTCGGTGGCTCCATGGCCAATCCTTACAAGGTGGGCGAAACCCGCTTCGACAGTCTGGCACTGAGCGACACACTGTCGATGTACGAAGACCGCCTGCAGGTGACCCTGGGACTGCGTCGTCAGCGCATAGACCAGAGCAGCTACGACTACAACACCGGCCTGCAGACCGATAGCTACCGCAAATCCGCCACTACGCCCGCTCTGGGCGTGGTGTTCAAGGCCACCGACGATGTCTCCGTTTACGTCAACTACATCGAGGCCCTGACCAAGGGCGCCGTG
Organism: Comamonas sp. wu1-DMT; assembly: GCF_040187805.1. NCBI lineage: Bacteria > Pseudomonadati > Pseudomonadota > Betaproteobacteria > Burkholderiales > Comamonadaceae > Comamonas > Comamonas sp. wu1-DMT. The sequence continues at coordinate 59,689 of NZ_JBANEM010000008.1, read as the reverse complement.
GCACCCGCCACGGCCAATAGCCTGCCTGTACTGAATGCCGGTCAGGTGTTCTCGCCATATAAGTCCAAGCAAAAAGAGCTGGGCGTCAAATGGCAGCGCGGCACGCTGGGCGCGACGGCGGCCCTGTACACCACCGATGTGCCCAGCAGCTATGTGGTCAACCAGATGTACGGCCAGTACGGCAAGCAGCGCAACCAGGGCATGGAATTCACGGTCTTCGGCGAAGCCGCCAAGGGGTTGCGCGTGCTGGGTGGCCTGACGCTGACCCAGGCCAAGATCAAGCAGGCGGCCGACGCCTCCCAGGTCGACCGCTATGCTATCGGCGTGCCCAAGACGCAGGCCACGCTGGGTGTGGATTGGGACGTGCCTGGGGTATCCGGTCTGGCACTTAATGCGCGTGTGACGCATACCTCAAGCCAGTACGCCAATGCCGCGAACACCCTGAAAGTCGCCAGCTGGACGCGCACCGACATCGGTGTGCGCTACCTGGTCGATCTGGGCAATGACCGCATGTTGACGCTGCGGGCCCGTCTGGACAATGTGTTCGACAAGAACTACTGGGCTTCGGTGGGCGGCTATCCAGGGGCCAACTATCTGGTGCAGTCGGCTCCGCGCACCCTGTCGGTCAGCGCCACGGTCAACTTCTGAGGCAGAGCGGATATGCGCGCTCTGTGGACTGTGGTTCATCGCTGGGTCGGCCTGTTTCTCGCGGCTTTCCTGGTCATGACCGGGCTCACGGGAGCCGTGCTCTCGTGGGATCATGAAATCGACGACTGGCTCAACGCCGACATGCTGCACACGCAGGGACGCGGCCCGCTGCAGACGCCGCTGCAACTGGCCCAGGCCGTGCAGACAGCCGATGCGCGCGTCGAGATCTCCTATATGAGCCTGGGCCTGCGCGAGGGCGAGGCGGCTTCCTTTCTGGTGCGCCCGCTGGTGGACCAGGCAACGGGCAAGCCCCATGTGCTGGGCTACAACACGGTGTTCGTGGACCCGGTGACGGGTGCCATCACCGGCCACCGCGACTCCAAGAGCCTGGCCCTGAGCTGGCGCAATCTCATGCCCTGGCTGCGCCATCTGCATGAAAGTCTGCTCAGTCCCACGTTTGCGGGCAGCAACCGCTGGGGCTATTGGTTCATGGGCGGTCTCGCGCTGCTGTGGCTGGCCGACAGCTTCTGGGCACTGGTGCTGACCCTGCCGGTGAAGAAGAAGGCGGCTGTGGCCGGGGCGCAGGATGCCCCCGCCAAGGCTGGCGGCAAATCCTGGTGGGCGCGCTGGATGCCGTCCTGGCGCATACGCTGGGGCGCCGGTACCTACAAGCTCAATTTCGATCTGCACCGCGCGGGTGCGCTGTGGATCTGGGGGGTAATCGTCATCGTGGCCTTTACCTCGTTCTCGATCAATCTCTATCGCGAGGTGTTCTACCCCGTGATGAGCAAGGTCTCGATCACCACGCCCGGCCCCTACGAGACGCTCAAGCCGGCACCTTTGGGCAGCTTTATCGAGCCTAAGATCGGCTTTTCCACGGCCATCGAGATCGCGCGCCAGGAAGCGGTGCAGCTGGGCATCAAGACCGAGGCCGGCGGCATCTGGTATGGCGGTGATTTCCCGTTCTACAACGTGTCCTTCTTCGATCCCGATGACGAAACCGGGGCCATGGGCATGGGGCTGTCCAATGTCTATGTGAGCTCGGAAAGCGGTGAGGTGCTGGGCAGCTATCGTCCCTGGCACGGCACGGGAGCCGATGTCTTCGTGCAGCTGCAGCTGCCGCTGCACAGCGGTCGCATCCTGGGCACCTTCGGACGTGTGCTGATATCGTTGGTCGGCGTGATGGTGGCCATGCTGTCCATCACCGGGGTCATCATCTGGTGGAGAAAACGCCGCGCCCGGCGAACCGCCCTGGCAGCTGCTTCAGCCTGAAGCCACAAAGCCACCTTGCGGTGGCTTTGTGCATTGCGCGCTGCGCGGAAGCGGCAAAGCCGCTCAGTCCTTCTTCAGGCACTCGCTCATGAAGGCCTTGCGCTCGTCGCCCTTTTTGCCGGCGGCATCGGCATTGCAGCTCTTCATGCGTTCCTGCTGACGCTTTTTGCCGTCGGACAGGCAGGACTTCATGAACTCCTTGCGTTCATCGCCCTTCTTGCCCGTGGCTTCGGTGTTGCAGGTGCCCATGAGCTGCTGCTGGGCGGTTTTGGGTTTGTCGCCGGCAGCCATGCTCATGCTGCAGGCCAGGGAGACAACAGCCAGGACCACAAATTTTTTCATGATGGTGTGATTTTTGAAAAAAAACGCCGACAACCGGCGCGCAGCTATTGCAGCACAAGCGCGTGACTTTGCCCAGAAGCGCCGACCGTGTCTTGTAAAAGTTTGCGATTGTCTGTCGATAGGCGGCCGGAAAAGGTCTTGTGAGCGCGAACGGGAAAATGGCGAGCGGATAATGGGCGGCTTTGCTTCAACCCTGCATCCAAAGGACGATTCGCGTGGATACTTTATTGCTGGTCAAGGCCGCCATCATGGGCATTGTGGAAGGGCTGACCGAGTTCTTGCCGATTTCCTCCACCGGCCACCTGATCCTGGCGGGTTCGCTGATGGGTTTTGTCGGCGGCAAGGCCAAGGTGTTTGAGATCGCGATCCAGACCGGAGCCATCTTTGCCGTGATGCTGGTGTACTGGCAGAAGATCCGGGACACGCTGGTGGAGCTGCCCAGCAGCCGCCAGGCGCAGAAGTTTGCGCTCAACGTCATCATCGGCTTCCTGCCCGCCGTGGTGCTGGCGCTGCTGTTCGGCAAATACGTGCAGGAGCATCTGTTCACGCCGGTCATCGTGGCGACCACCTTCATCCTCGGCGGTTTCGTGATTCTCTGGGCCGAGAACCGCCCCGCCGCCGCCACCCGCGTGCAGTCGGTGGACGATATGACCGCTCTCGATGCGCTCAAGGTCGGCCTGGTGCAGTGCTTTGCCCTGGTGCCCGGCACCAGCCGCAGCGGCTCCACCATCATCGGCGGCATGCTCATGGGCCTGTCGCGCAAGGCGGCCACGGACTTCTCGTTCTTCCTGGCCATGCCCACGCTGATCGGTGCGGGCGTCTACAGCCTCTACAAGGAGCGTGCGCTGCTGTCCATGGCGGATGTGCCGCTGTTTGCCGTGGGTCTGATCTTTTCCTTCATCAGCGCCTGGCTGTGCGTGCGCTGGCTGCTGCGCTTTATCTCCACCAACAGCTTTGTGCCGTTTGCCTGGTACCGCATCGTTTTCGGCATCATCGTGCTGGTGACGGCCTATACCGGCATCGTGGACTGGCACCATTGAGCGTTTGGTGCTGCCCACAAAAAAGCCGCTTGCGTGATAGCAAGCGGCTTTTTTAATAGCTTGCAGCGCTTGTTCTGATTGAATTACAGGTTGTTTTGATGCTGAAATCGTTAGCTGAAAAGCGCAAGAAGCTACTTATTTGTGAGTACTGCCAGCAGATTTCTGCAAAATAGTCTGCTCCATATTGAGCAGCGAAGCCTCGATGGCGGCGGCAGTGGCCTCGGGCCGCTCCATGGGAAACAGATGGCCGCCGTCCAGCATGGTGATGCGCCCGCGCGTGATGCGCTGCGTCATCTCCATGCCCACCTGGCGCATCTCCACCGATGAACGACCGCCGATGAAGGCCACGGGGCAGCGCACGGGGTGACGCCGGAGCTGGTTGTTGAGATTGCTGGGCAGGGTGTTGTAGATGGCGGTTTCCACCTCGCGCCTGAACAGCAGGCTGCGCTTGCCCTGGTCGTCCTCCAGGCCGTGCTGCACATAGTCCTGCAGCACCTGCGGGTGCCACTGGGTAAACGCCTTCTTGCCACGGAAATACTCCAGCGCCTCTTCGTTGCTGGCCCAGGTGGTGCGCCGGCGCTGGCTGATCTTGCCGGGAGAGACCGAGGCCACGATCTGCGTTTGCTTGGCCAGGCCCACGGCGTTCGCCTTCCAGCCGCCCAGCAGGGGCGAGTCGATGAGCAGCACGCCGCGCGCCAGATCGGGGCGTTTGGAGGCGGCCTGAAAACTCAGAATGCCGCCCAGCGAGTGGCCCACCAGATAGACCGGCTGGCCGTGCCGCTCGACCTGCTGCTCTATGTATTCGATCAGCTCGTCCACCAGATGCGGCCAGTGGTTGGTGACGGGGCGCTTGGGATCATGGCCGAAGCGCTGCACGCCGCCGGCTTCGATGCCGCGCTGGCGCAGCAGAGAAAACAACAGGCGATAGGTTCCGATGGGAAAGCTGTTGGCGTGCGCGAAGACCACGGGCAGGGTGTTGGGCTTGCCGGTTGTTGCAGTGGGCTGGGACATGAGAGGCGGGCTGGATATGAAAAACGCCCCCAAAGGGGCGTCGGAGCGTCGATCAGTTTAGCGCCTTGAAAGGCCTGCCTGTCTTTGCATGCGTGCCTGCTCCTCTGCCGTCTGCAGGCGCTGGTATTCATCGGCCATGCTCAGGCCCGCCTGAGCCGGCACCACGGGCTGGCGCAGCGCGGCGGGCGGGCAGTTGCCCGCACCCAGTCCATGGGCCGAGCGCGAGGCGGCCGGTGCTCCGACCTTGACCAGCGGGTGCGCACGCGGGCTGTGAATGCGAATCGGCGTGTCGGTCTGGCCGCCGTCCCAGGCCGGATCGTCGATGCTGTCGAAGACATGGCGCAGGCGCTCGCCCCAGCTGTCGTGCAGCATGCGCAGATAGGGGTTGTCGGCATCCAGGCAGACAATGCGGTCCGTGGCGAAGCGGTTGTTCTCGTAGACGATCAGATCCAGCGGCAGGCCTACCGAGAGGTTGGACTTGAGCGTGCTGTCCATGGACACCAGAGCGCACTTGGCGGCCTCGTCCAGCGGGGTCTCGGAGGTGATGACGCGGTCCAGCACGGGCTTGCCGTACTTGGATTCGCCGATCTGGAAGTAGGGCGTCTCGCCCGTGGCCTCGATGAAGTTGCCCGCCGAATAGACCTGGAACAGGCGCATGCGCTCGCCCTGGATCTGGCCGCCGAAAATCATGGAGACATTGAAGTCCACCCCGGCGCGCTGCAGGGCCGTGGCTTCGCGCTCATGCACATGGCGCACGGCCGCACCCAACACGCGCGCGGCATCGAACATGCTGCGCACATTCCAGATGGTCAGCATCTCGTCTGTGGTCGTGTCGTGCAGCTGAAAGCTCTCCAGCAGCTCGCGCACCGACTGGGTGATGGACAGATTGCCGGCCGATTGCAGCACCATGAAGCGCTCGCCCGGTTGCTCGTACAGCATGACCTTGCGGAAGGTGCTGATCTGGTCGAGTCCGGCATTGGTGCGGGAGTCGGACAGAAACACCAGGCCGGCGTTGAGCTTGAGGGCGACGCAGTATGTCATGGGTGATAGAGGCAATAATGAAAAACGTATGAATGTCAGGCGCAGCAAGCGCTGAGTGCTTCTAAATGTATAGCTTCAAACACAGGCTGCTACGCGATTCTAGAAGGGTTTTAATAATGCCGGTTATGGCTCTGTAACTGCTGCCGGTGCCGCGCCTATGCCTGGGTGTGAGAACGGGCTGAGGAAGTCCCTGAGATGCAGCGCCTGTATGCGTGAGAAGATGCCGCCCCTTGATCGAACACTTGCTTACAGCTGGTTAGAAGAGGGAATCCCATGCACGCATTTCGCAACCTGTCGATACGGACCAAGCTCATGTCCAGCATGGTGAGCTGCCTGCTGCTGTTCGTGGCGATTTCCACGACGCTGGGCTTTGTGCTGACGGGGGCCAGCCTGCGCGAGCGTGTGGTGGGTCAGGAGCTGCCGGCCGTGGTGGGGGAGATCCGCAACGACATACTGCGCCAGATCGGTACGCCGCTGGCCATGGCCAGGTCGGTGGCCGGCAACAGCTTTGTGCTGGACTGGGAAGCCGCGGGCGAGCCCGAGGATGGCAATGCGGCCTGGGCAAGGTATGCCCAGGCCGTCAAGCAGCAGGCCGGGGCCTCATCGGTGTTCTGGGTGTCGGGCAGCACGGGCCAGTATTTCGGCGAGCAGGGACCGATGCGCAAGCTGGCGCCCAAGGGCCAGGGTGACCAATGGTTCTATGAGCTGCTGGCCGGGGACAAGTCGCAGGTGCTGGAGATCGACAAGGACGTGAGCTCCAACGCCTATATGCTGTTCATCAATGTCCGTTTCGATGCCGGCCAGGGCAGGCAGGGTATTGCGGGCCTGGGCCTGTCGGTGGATGAGCTGGCGCATGCCGTGCGCGCCTACCAGGTGGGCGAGTCCGGCTCGGTCTCCCTGGTGCGCGGCAACGGCAGCATTCTCGTGCACCGCGACCCGGCGCTGGTGGATGGCAAGCACTGGCTCAAGGACCGGCCCGGTTTCAGCGCCGAGCTCAGCGCTGCGCTGTTGAACCGCGAGCGCTTTGCCCATGCCATGTACGAGGCGCCCTCGGGCCGCCAATTGATTGCTTCCTCCTATGTGCCCGAGCTGGACCTGTACGTGGTTGCCGAGCTGCCCGAGGCTCAGGTGCTGGGCGGCGTGCGACGAACCATTGCGCTGACCTCGGCCGTGGCCGGCCTGGTGGGCGGCGGCATCGGCCTGCTGGTGATCTGGCTGGTGAGCCGGGCGATTGCGGCACCCGTGGGGCGCGCTGCGCGCATGCTGGAGGAGATTGCCGACGGCCATGGCGATCTGAGCCGTCGTATGCCGGTGGAGAGCAATGACGAGGTGGGGGCGCTGGCCTCGGCCTTCAACCGCTTTGTCTCGTCGCTGGAGCGCATGGTGGGGGCCGTACGCCAGGCCGCCGATTCGATTTCCGTGGCCAGCTCCGAAGTGGCCCAGGGCAACCAGGACCTGAGCCAGCGCACCGAACAGGCGGCCAGTGCCTTGCAGCAGACGGCGGCATCGCTGTCGGTGCTGACGGACAGCGTGCAGGCCAATACCGAAGCCACGCGCAGCGCAGGTGACCTGGCTCAGTCGGCGCGCGGCGTGGCCGAGCGTGGCGGAACGGCCTTCCAGCAGGTGGTGGTGACCATGGAGGGCATCAACCACTCGTCGCGCAAGATTGCCGACATCATCGGCGTGATCGACTCCATCGCCTTTCAGACGAATATCCTGGCGCTGAATGCGGCGGTGGAGGCTGCGCGTGCCGGCGAGCAGGGCCGGGGCTTCGCCGTGGTGGCGGCCGAGGTGCGCAGCCTGGCCCAGCGCTCGGCCGAAGCTGCCAAGGAAGTGCGCCAACTCATCACTGACTCCGTGACCCAGGTGGGCAGCGGATCGCAGCAGGTGGCGCATGCGGGGGCCACCATGCAGGAGTTGCTGGACGCCGTGGCCAGGGTGACGCGAATCATCGAGGAGATCAGCGATGCTTCGCAGACCCAGGGGCGCGGCATCGCCGAGATCAACCAGTCCGTGGCCGGGCTGGACGATGCCACGCAGCAGAACTCAGCCCTGGTCGAGCAGTCGGCCGCTGCAGCGACCAGCCTGCGCGAGCAGGCCGCACGTCTGATGGGCGAGGTGTCTGCCTTCAAGCTGGGCGAAGTACCGCAGCGCAGCCTGTCCGTGCAGGAGCAGCAGCCGCAACTGCTGGAGGCCTGAACAGGCCGGGCCTGAAGGGATCAGGCCCGAGCTTGAGTCCGCAAGGCTTGGAGCGTGTTCTTAGGCGGTGCCGGCGCTCAGTTTCTTGAGCTGGTAGAGCACTTCCAGCGCTTCGCGCGGGCTCAGCGCATCGGGGTTGACGTCGGCCATGGCCTGATCCAGCGGGCTGGGCGCGGCGCTTGCGTCCACCAGCTCCGGCGCATCGAACAGATTGACCTGCAGTTCGTTCTCGCCGGCCTGGGATTCGAGTGCCTCCAGCGCATGGCGCGCATGGTTGAGAACGCCTGCGGGCATACCGGCCAGCTTGGCGACCTGGATACCGTAGCTGCGACTGGCGGGGCCGGCCTGAATCTCGTGCAGAAACACGATGTCGCTGCCCGACTCCGCTGCGCTGACATGCACGTTGACGGCGGCCTTGGCCTTGGCGGGCAGCTCGGTCAGCTCGAAGTAGTGCGTGGCAAACAGCGTGAAGGCCTTGGTCTTGTCGTGCAGCTGGCTGGCAATGCCGCTGGCCAGGGCCAGTCCGTCGAAGGTGCTGGTGCCGCGGCCGATCTCGTCCATCAGCACCAGGGAGTGGGGCGTGGCCGAATGCAGAATCTGCGCTGCCTCGGTCATCTCCATCATGAAGGTGGACTGGGCATTGGCCAGATCGTCGGCGGCGCCGATACGCGTGTGGATGGCATCGATGGGCCCCAGACGGCAAGCGCCGGCGGGCACATAGCTGCCCATGCTGGCCAGCAGCACGATCAAAGCCACCTGGCGCATATAGGTCGATTTACCGCCCATGTTCGGGCCGGTGATGATCTGCATGCGCGTGTTGAGATTCATGCGCGTGTGGTTGGCGATGAAGCTGCCGCTGGAGGTCTCTGCCATGCGTGCTTCCACCACGGGGTGGCGGCCAGCCTCGATCTCTATGCAGGGCTGGCTGACGAACTGCGGCTCGGTCCAGTTCAGCGTCAGCGAGCGCTCGGCCAGCGTGCACAGAACGTCCAGTGCGGCAATCGCCTGGGCCACGCGCGTGAGCTGGGGCACATGGGGCTGAAGCTGGTCGAGCAGCTGCTCGAACAGGAACTTCTCGCGCTGCAGCGCTCGCTCCTGGGCCGACAAGGCCTTGTCCTCGAAAGCCTTGAGCTCGGGCGTGATGTAACGCTCGGCGTTCTTGAGCGTCTGGCGGCGGCGAAAACGCTCGGGTACCGCATCCTTGTAGCTGTTGGTGACCTCGATATAGAAGCCATGCACCTTGTTGAACTGCACGCGCAGGTTGGGAATGCCGGTGAGCAGCTTTTCCTTGGCCTCCAGCTCCAGCAGAAACTCGTCGCAGTTGTTCTGGATGGCGCGCAGCTCGTCGAGTTCGGCGTCAAAGCCCGTGGCGATCACGCCGCCGTCACGCACCAGCGCTGCGGGCTCTTCATGAATAGCGCGCGCCAGCAGCTCGGCACAGCCTTCGGGCGGAATCAGGTCGCTGAAGATCTGCGTCAGATAGGCCGACGGAGCCTGTCCGGACTGCGCCAGCAGCTTCGCTTTTTCCAGTGTTTTGGACAGGCCCACCAGCTCGCGCGGGCGCACCTGGCGCAGGGCGATGCGGGCGGTAATGCGCTCCACATCGCTCACGCCCTTGAGCTCGGCGCGCAGGGCTTGCCAGGGGGGCATGCCTGCCCCGGTGCCGCGCAGCACGCCAATGGCTTCCAGGCGCTGCATGGCTGCCTTGCGATTGCGTTCGGGCTCCAGCAGCCAGGTCTTGAGCAGGCGGCTGCCCATGCCGGTCATGCAGCTGTCCAGCAGCGAAAACAGCGTGGGCGCATCTTCGCCGCGCAGCGTCTTGACCAGCTCCAGATTGCGGCGCGTGGCCAGCGGCAGGGCAATCAGCTCGTCGTCACGCTGTACCTGGATGGCGTGGATATGGGTGAGATTGCGGCCCTGGGTATGTTCGGCATAGGACAGCAGGGCGGCACCGGCACCATGGGCCAGCGGCAGACCTTCGGCCTCCCAGGCCTTGAGGCTGGCAGCGCCCAGCAGCTCCAGCAGCTTGCGCTCGCCGAGGCCCGAGTCAAACTGCCAGTCAGGGCGGGGCGACAGAGGGCAACTGATGGCGCCGCTGTGCTTGACGGCAAACAGGGCTTGCTCGAAGCGCTCGGTAACTCCGGCGCTGTAGATCACTTCGCTGGGCGCGATGCGGGACAGCCAGGCGCCCAGTTCATCGGCCGCGCATTCGGCCATGTGAATGCGGCCCTGGGTCATGGCCATCCAGGCCAGTCCCACGCGCTGGCGGCCGGCGGTGTGCAGGGCCAGCAGAATGGCTTCGCTCTTGTCGGAAAGCAGCTCGCTGTCCGTCAGTGTGCCGGGCGTGACCACGCGCACGACCTTGCGCTCCACCGGACCTTTGCCCACGCCGATTTCGCCGACCTGCTCGCAGATCGCCACCGACTCGCCCATCTTGATCAGGCGGCCCAGATAGTTTTCCAGGGCGTGGAAAGGTACGCCGGCCATGGGAATAGGCTGGCCTGCGGTCTGGCCGCGCGTGGTCAGCGTGATGTCCAACAGGCGCGTGACTTTTTCGGCATCGCCAAAGAACAGCTCGTAAAAGTCTCCCATGCGGTAGAAAACCAGCGTGTCGGGGTGGTCGGCTTTGAGCTTGAAGTACTGCTGCATCATCGGCGTATGCGCCGAGAGGTCAGTCATGTCTGGGGAGTAGGGCAGCGACGGGGATTCTGTGCTTGTCTGGGTCATCGCTTCAGCGGTATGCAAAACAGGGGGCGCCGCGCCGGTGCTGGGCGGGCGCCGAATGCTGCATTATCCGTGATGCCCAATAGCAGGGGGCATGGCTGTTTTTTGGCTATTTGGCAGAGGCCGTCTGCACGCCTTGCTCGGATTGAGAGCCAGAGCCTTGATCGTCGTCATGAATGGGGCGGTAGCCCGGGCCGAAGGACACATCGCCCAGCCTCCAGCCCGCGCGGCAACTGAAGGCTCCCCAGAAGCGCTTCAAGGTGTACCACTGCATGGCGATCAGGCCGCGCTCGTTGTCGGCATCGACCTCGGGGTCGCTCACGCCCGTGGGGCGTAGTTCCTCGTCGTGATAGAGGGCGGTGCCGAACAACTGATCCCACCAGGGCAGAACCTGGCCGAAGTTGCAGTTGTGGCGCTCGGGGCGCTCGGCATCGCGCAGCATATGGTGGTTGCGGTGAAAGCGTGGGCCGACCAGCAGGCGCTCGCCCATTTGGCCCAGCCAGCCCAGACGCAGCGCTACGTTGGCATGGGAGAAGTTCTGCACCAGCTCGCTGAGCAAGCCCAGCATGGCGAACTCGGAGGGCTCCACGCCCATGGCCAGACCTACGCTGGCCAGCACAAAGCTTTGCAGCATGCCGTCCAGATAGTTGCTGCGATCATTGCTCCAGCAGCTCATCTGGCGCTGGCTGTGGTGCATGCTGTGCATGGCCCACCACCAGGGAATGACGTGCTGGGCGCGGTGCATCCAGTAATACGTGAAGTCGTAGACCACGTAGTACACGGCAAACAATATATAGGGGTGGCCTTCAAACCAGGGCAGCCAGGCCTTGAGGCCGCTGGCCTCCTCGGTGGCAGGCCCGCCGCCCAGCATATGGGCGACCGGCATGAGGATCAAAAAGCTGAACAGCGGAAACAGGCCCAGCAGCATGAGCAGGGTGTAGTTGCGGTCCACCGTGGTGTGGCGGCGGTCGGCCCAGCGTTCGGCGGGAAGCAGACTCTCCAGCGGCCGCATCACACAGCCGATCAGAAACAGCTGCAGCAGCGCGATCAGGATGCCGGCGGCTATCTCGCGCGGATCGCCTGCTGCCTCTGCAATATGGAGTGCGTTGACCACGGGAGTCACCGCATGCACGGAAACCCAGTCAATGGCCAGCGCCCAATGCTGGCTGAAGAAGTCCATCATATTGTTCTGCCCATTTGTCGTCGGGCAGATTCTGGACCGGGAGTTTGTGGATTCTGTGGAGAGACGTACACCTCCAGCGCTTGTCCACTGCTTGTGGACTCGGCCCCCAAGGAGTGCTTATTGCCTGGGGGCGGCCTGGCGGCATAAAAAAAAGGGCCCGGTCCACCGGACCAGGCCCTTTCCGCAGTCGTGGGGCGACCGCCTTTTTTATTCTGCGTTCTTCTGGCCTTCTTCGGCCACCGCCTCTGCACCTTCTTCGGCGGGGGCTTCGAATTCGCCAGTCTTGACAGCCTGACGCACAGCCGCTTTTTCGCCAGCGGTGGCGAACTTGCTGAACTTGCCCAGCACGGGAATCAGCGAACCATAGATGCGTGGGTTGGCGGCCAGGATTTCGCGTTGTTCCAGGAAGTCGGCTTCACCCGTGAAGTTGCCCACCAGACCACCGGCTTCGCTGACCAGCAGAGAACCGGCAGCCACGTCCCAGATGGACAGGCCGGACTCAAAGAAGCCGTCGGCAAAGCCGGCAGCCACATAGGCCAGGTCCAGGGCGGCGGAGCCGGGGCGACGCACGCCGGCCGTGCGCTGCATGACTTCGCCCAGCATCAGCATGTATTGCTTGAAGTTGTCGCCGCGGCGGAAGGGGAAGCCCGTGGAGATCAGGCAATCACGCAGCTGGGTGCGCTTGGAGACGCGGATGCGGCGCTCGTTCAGATAGGCTCCACGGCCCTTGGTTGCCGTGAACAGGTCGTTGCGGCTGGGGTCATAGATCACGGCGTGCTCGATCTTGCCCTTGTAGGCAAGGGCGATGCTCACGCAGTACACGGGGAAGCCGTGGATGAAGTTGGTGGTGCCGTCCAGGGGATCGATGATCCAGACATGGTCGGAGTTCTTGGCACCATGCTCGCTGCCCGATTCTTCGGCCAGGATGGAATGCTGGGGGTAGGCGTTGAGCAGCGTCTCAATGATGATGCGCTCGGCCGCCTGGTCTACCTCGGTCACAAAGTCGTTCACCTGCTTTTGCGCAACGCGCACCGATTCCACATCCAGTGCGGCACGGTTGATGAGGGCGCCAGCGGCGCGAGCAGCCTTGATGGCCACGTTGAGCATGGGGTGCAGGGAGTTCGACATAAATTGTGAGTGCGTTGGCGATGCAGCCCGGAGCAAAACTGGGCTGAACTACGCGGGTAAGAACGTAAAAGCCGCGACCGGCGATGCGGGGCGGCGACAATGGGCGCAATTCTACCCAGGCTGCGCTTTTTTTTGCTTGTTCGTCCCGGCGACCCGAGGGTCTTCTCTGCGGCGCTTGCGGATGCCAGAGAGAGCTGGTCGCGTAGTCTGCTGTCTTATCAAGGCCACAAGTGGGGCCTTTTGCATTGTTCTGCGTTGATGAAAACCCGATTCGTACTGATTGAAACCAGCCATGCCGGCAATGTGGGGGCGGCTGCCCGAGCGCTCAAGACCATGGGCTTCGACGACCTGGTGCTGGTGCGCCCACGCTACAAGAACGTGCTGCGCAAGGAAGAAACCATTCAGCGTGCCAGTGGCGCACTGGATGTGCTGGACAAGGCCCGTGTGGTCGACACCCTGGAGGAAGCCCTGGACGGCATCAGCCATATGTGCGCGACGGCGATGACGCCACGCGACTTCGGCCCGCCTACACGCACTCCGCGCGAGCATTTCGAGTTGCTCCTGAAAGGAGAGCTCGATACGCGCTCTGTGTCTGAAGTGAACGCAGGTCTGACCGATAACCTACCCACATCCGGTGCGGCCTGCAACCAGAAGGGCGTGGCCTTTCTGTTCGGTTGCGAGCGCTTTGGCATGAGCAACGACGATGTCTACCGCTGCGATGTGGCGCTGTCGATTCCGTCCAATCCGCAGTTCGGCTCGCTCAATCTGGGCTCGGCCATTCAGGTCGTTGCCTATGACTGGCGCGTGGCACTGGGTGGTTTTCCCGTGGTGGAGCACACGCCCGAGGCGCATCGCGCCGACATGGCCCAGGTGCAGGGCATGCTGGGCCACTGGGAACAGGCCCTGGCCCATATCGGCTTTCTGGACCCGGCAGCGCCCAAGAAGCTCATGCCCAGGCTTAACCAGCTTTTCAACCGCGCGCAGCTGACCCAGGAAGAAATCCATATTCTTCGCGGTGTTGCCAAAGCCATGCTGCAGAGCCAGCCACCAACCCGCTAGACTTCACAAGCTAAACATTCCTCACGTTGTTATTTGATGCTTGATCGCCTGCGCTCCGACATCCAGTGCATTCTTGACCGCGACCCCGCGGCCCGCAGCACCTGGGAGGTCATCACCTGTTATCCGGGGCTGCACGCCATCTGGCTGCAGCGCCCTGCGCACTGGTGCTGGACGCATGGCTTCAAATGGCTGGGGCGCTTCATCTCGCACATGGGGCGCTGGTTCACCGGCATTGAAATCCACCCCGGTGCCGTCATTGGTCGCGAGGTCTTCATCGATCACGGCATGGGTGTCGTGATCGGCGAAACCGCCGTGGTGGGCGATGGCTGCACCATCTATCACGGTGTCACCTTGGGCGGTACCTCGCTCTACAAGGGCGCCAAGCGCCACCCTACGCTGGGCAAGAATGTGGTGGTCAGTGCCGGCGCCAAGGTGCTGGGCGGCTTCGAGGTAGGCGATGGTGCCAAGATAGGCAGCAATGCCGTGGTCATCAAGCCCGTGCCTGCAGGTGCGACTGCCGTGGGCATTCCGGCGCGCATCATTCCCAGCAAGACTGGGCATAGCGCCGATGTGACCGAGCATGAGTCGGCACCCAAGGTCGAGGCCAAGGCGCAAACGGCTGTCGTGATTGACGAGGATTGCGGCAAGAGCGGCTTCACCGCCTATGGCGTGACGGCCGAAGTCGACCCCGTGGCCCAGGCCATGCGCTCTCTGTCCGAAGGCGCTGCCGGCCATGAAAAGCAGATTGCACTGCTGTGGGCCGCCATTGAGAAGCTCTCGATTCAAGGCCATGTAAAGGACTGTGTGCCCTGCGAGTCCGAACGACCCGAGGCATTCCAGAAGGACAAGATTGATCAGATTCTGGGCAAGTAAACCCCAGGCGCTTGTCCATGGATCGCTCGATGCTTCTGCTCTGCCAGTGAAAGCCAACGCCTGTCGTTGGCTTTTTTCATGGTGCTTGCCCGTAGTCGATTTGAGGGGCGAAAGCCCTGCCTGTCCGGCCGAGACTGCTTGCCAACTCAAACCCAAGGCGAGCAATGATGAATGTGGAACAGGCCATGCAGCAGCGCCATTCGGTGCGTGCTTTTTTGCCAAGGAGGGTGGATGCGGCGCTGGTCAGGGATTTGCTGGCGCAGGCCGGACTAGCGGCTTCCGGCGGCAACCTCCAGCCCTGGCGCGTGATAGCGCTGACGGGGGACAGCCTTCAGGCCTTGCGCCAGGCCATGCCTGCGGCGACCCCCAACTCTGATCCTGCCCTGGTCTATCCACCTCAGCTGTGGGAGCCCTATCGCAGCCGCCGCTTTGACAATGGCGAGGATCTCTATCGTTCCATAGGCATGGGGCGTGAGGACAGGAGTGGGCGGCTGCTGCAGCTAGCCCGGAACACCCATATGTTTGGCGCACCTGTAGGCGTATTCGTCGCGGTCGAGAGCCGCATGCTGCATGCGCAGTGGGTGGATCTGGGCATCTATCTGCAATCGCTGATGCTGCTGGCGACCGGAAAGGGACTGGCCACCTGCGCCCAGGGCTTCTGGCGCAATTACAGCGATTTTGTGAGCCGGCATCTGGCGCTGCCGCAGGGCTACCAGATCGCTTTTGGCATGGCTCTGGGCTATGAGGACAGCGCGGCACCCATCAACCAGTGGCGCTCCACCAGGGCAGAGCCCGGGGAATGGTGCGAGATGCGCGGGTTCGAATGAGCCTTGTCTTGATGCCGGTGCGGGCAGTCGCTTGACGCTTCTTCTTGCGTGGCAAGAAGGCGAGGACGAAGCGCAAGGCATCAAGCCGGGTGCCATGCAGGCAGCCCGGCTGCTTCTTCAATGCCGACCGGCTACTTCCACAGAGCGCACTTGCTCTCTTCCTTGGTGGTGAAGACCTGGTCGCCGGGCAGGGTCTTGAGCACCTTGAAGTAATCCCAGGCCTTCTTCGATTCGGCCGGCGTCTTGACCTGCAGCAGATACATGTCGTGAGCGTAGCGGCCGTCGGGGCGGATCACGCCCTTGGCATAGAAGTCCGATAGCGGCGTGGCCTTGAAGCCGGCCATGATCTTGTCTGCGTCCATCGTGCCCAGCTTCTCGGCCAGCTTCAGATACTGCATGGCGGCCGAGTAGTTGGCTGCCTGCAGCGAGGTGGGCATCTTCTTGAACTTGGCAAAGAAGCGATCCGAGAACTTGCGGCTTTCGGGATTCAGGTCCCAATGCCAGCTGTCGGTGAACATCAGGCCTTCCGTGGCTTTGAGGCCCAGGCTGTGGATGTCGGAGCTGAACAGCAGCAGGCCGGCCAGCTTCATGGTCTTGGTCAGGCCGAACTCGCGTGCCGACTTGATGGCATTGATGGTGTCGCCGCCTGCATTGGCCAGGCCCAGAATCTGGGCCTTGGAGTTCTGGGCCTGCAGCAGGAAGGAAGAGAAGTCGGCTGTGTTCAGCGGGTGCCTGACGTTGCCCAGTACCTTGCCGCCAGCGGCATTGACCACGCGGGTGGTGTCGGCCTCCAGCGCCTGGCCAAAGGCATAGTCGGCCGTCAGAAAGAACCAGCTCTTGCCGCCCAGCTCCACCACTGCCTTGCCCGTGCCCTTGGCCAGCGCCACGGTGTCATAAGCATAGTGCACGAAATAGGGACTGCACTGATCGTTGGTCAGTGCCGAAGTGCCCGCGCCGTTGATGATGTAGACCTTTTTCTTCTCGTCGGCCACCTTGCCCATGGCCAGGCCGGCACTGGAGGTGGTGCCGCCGATCAGCATGTTCATGCCCTGGGTGTCGAACCACTCGCGTGCCTTGCTGGCCGCGATATCGGCCTTGTTCTGGTGGTCGGCCGTCAGTACCTCGATGGGCTTGCCCAGCAGCTTGCCGCCAAAGTCGTCCACGGCCATCTGCACGGCCAGAGCACCACCCTTGCCGTCCACATCGGCATAGAGGCCCGACATATCGGTGATGAAGCCGATGCGAATCTTGTCCTGCGCCTGAGCGCCTGCAGCGGTCAGCAGGCATCCCAGTGCCAGCGTCAATGTTCTTGGGGAAAAAACGGTAGCGGAGTAAACAGAGCGAGGCTTCATCAGAGTCATCTCCTGAGGTGGTGAGTACCCGGTCACTGCGACGGGCAGCCAGCATGGTCGCAGTTGGAGCAGGGCGCGCCATCAGGGCAAGCACCGGGGCGGCTGCGACAAGGTATCCACGGCGACTCGGGAAAATGCCGCAAGCTCCTACACTGCACACCAGCGATTTAGGAAAGTAGAAGAGATGAATATTCGTCAAGCATTGCAGCAGCGTCGTTCGGTGCGCGCTTTTCTGCCGCAGGCCGTGGCTGCTGCCACGGTGCGGGACTTGCTGGAGACCGCAGCGCAGGCGCCGTCCGGCGGCAATATGCAGCCCTGGCGTGTGACCGCAGTGGGCGGACAGGCGCTCAAGGATCTGTGCGCCAGGGCCCGGGAGACCGAGGCCGTGCAGCGCCCCGGCCTGTCCTATCCACCCGGTTTGTGGGAGCCCTACCGCAGTCGCCGCTTTGAAAACGGCGAAGATCTGTATCGCTCACTCAATATCTGTCGCGAGGACAAGGCAGCACGTCTGGCCCAGCTGGCCAAGAACGGCCAGATGTTCAGTGCGCCCGTGGGTATTTTCGTGGCCGTGGAGGAGCGCATGGGCTATGCGCAATGGGTGGATCTGGGCATCTATCTGCAGTCCTTCATGCTGCTGGCGGTGGAGAAAGGTCTGGCCACCTGTGCCCAGGGCTTCTGGCGCATGTACAACGACATGCTGATCGAACAGCTGGCATTGCCGGATGGCTACCAGATTGCCTTTGGCATTGCCCTGGGCTACGAGGATGTCAGCGCGCCCATCAACCAGTGGCGCGCAAGCCGTGCTGCCAGCAATGAATGGCTGGCGCTGCAGGGGCTGGATTGAACGGCGGATTAGACGCTTGAGGGTCAGGATAGTTAAACAGCTTCAAGAGTGCGCAAATTGTGGCAAAACCAGCCTATACTGCGTGCAGCTCCGGGGTGTGCGAAAGCGCTGAGATGCCAGTCACTGTGAAAACAGTGCAGGCGAACCCGACGAACTTGATCCGGTTCATACCGGCGGAAGAAGAGCGGGACCCTGACGCAGGGCCGATGGATTGACAGGGCAACTGGCACGAGTGCCAGCCCTGAAAGCCATGGGCACAGCAAACCCCAGGCGCCTCGCGCACTGGGGTTTTGTCTTTTCTGGACAGCCGGTGCGTGAAGAACCAGGCCGAGATTGCAGAATTTCGGCGGCACAGGCCGGATACCCCATAGCGGGCCGGGCCAGTGCAGGGCAAGATCAGAGCAGGGCCGCACTCCACGGAGCGTTTGATGCACTTCAACCGCTTTGAGGAGACTGCGATGAACGCCCCTGATTCCATTTTTGCGCCTGCTGCAGGTCATGCCCCCGATGCCGCCCGTTTTGCCGAGCTGCTGGCTCAGTCGCGCCAGCCGTTTCCGGCTTCGACCAAGAGCTATCTGAGCGGCTCCATCTATCCCGAACTGCGTGTGCCGGTGCGCGATATTGCGCTCACCAACGGTGAGCAGGTCAGCGTCTACGACACCTCCGGCCCCTACACCGACCCTGCTGCCAAGATCGATGTGCGCAGCGGTCTGGCCAGCGTGCGCGGTGCCTGGATCGAGGCGCGCGGCGACAGCGAATACTATGTGGGCCGCCAGCGTGTGGCGCTGGACGACGGCGGCAAGCGCGGCGAAGAAGACCTGCGTGTGGAGCAGCTGCGTGCCGAAGCCGCAGCGCTGCAGCGCCAGCCGCGCCGAGCCAAATCAGGCCAGAACGTGACCCAGATGCACTATGCCAAGCGCGGCATCATCACGCCCGAGATGGAGTATGTGGCCCTGCGCGAAAACGGTCGCCGTGAATGGATGGCGCAGTACCAGCAGGACGCGGCGCGAGAGCTGCGCCTGGCCGGCAACAGCCTGGGCGCAGCGATCCCGAAGATCATCACACCCGAATTCGTGCGCGACGAAGTGGCGCGCGGCCGCGCCATCATTCCGGCCAATATCAACCACCCTGAAATCGAACCCATGGCCATCGGCCGCAATTTCAAGGTCAAGATCAACGCCAACATCGGCAATTCGGCCGTGACTTCCAGCATCGAGGAAGAGGTGGAAAAGCTGGTCTGGGCCATTCGCTGGGGTGCGGACAATGTCATGGACCTGTCTACGGGCAAGAACATTCACACCACGCGCGACTGGATTGTGCGCAACTCGCCCGTGCCCATCGGCACCGTGCCCATCTATCAGGCGCTGGAAAAGGTCGGCGGCATTGCCGAGGATCTGACCTGGGAGATCTTTCGCGACACGCTGGTCGAGCAGGCCGAGCAGGGCGTGGACTACTTCACCATCCACGCCGGCGTGCGCCTGGCCTACATCCACCTCACGGCCCAGCGCCGCACCGGCATCGTCTCGCGCGGCGGCTCCATCATGGCCAAGTGGTGCATGGCTCATCACCGCGAGAGCTTCCTCTACGAACATTTCGAGGACATCTGCGACATCATGAAGCAGTATGACGTGAGCTTCTCGCTGGGCGATGGCCTGCGTCCCGGCTGCGCGTCGGATGCCAACGACGATGCCCAGTTTGCCGAGCTGGCCACGCTGGGCGAGCTGACGCAGATCGCCTGGAAGCACGATGTGCAGACCATGATCGAAGGCCCTGGCCATGTGCCCATGCACATGATCCAGCAGAACATGACCGAGCAGCTCAAGCACTGCCACGAGGCGCCGTTCTACACCCTGGGCCCGCTGACCATAGACATCGCCCCCGGCTACGACCACATCGCCAGCGCCATCGGCGCGGCCATGATCGGCTGGTTCGGCACGGCCATGCTGTGCTATGTCACGCCCAAGGAGCATCTGGGTCTGCCCGACCGAGACGACGTCAAGCAGGGCATCATCGCCTACAAGATTGCGGCCCATGCCGCGGATGTCGCCAAGGGCCATCCGGGCGCGCGTTCGCGTGACGATGCGCTCTCCCAGGCGCGCTTCGACTTCCGCTGGCAGGACCAGTTCAACCTGGGACTGGATCCCGACACGGCCCAGGCCTACCACGACGAAACCCTGCCCAAGGACAGCGCCAAGGTGGCCCATTTCTGCTCCATGTGCGGACCCAAGTTCTGCTCCATGAAGATCACCCAGGAAGTGCGCGACTTTGCCAAGCAGCAAGGCGTGAGCGCCGAGAACAGCATTGCCGTGGGCATGCAGGCCAAGGCGGCGGAGTTCAATCAGGCGGGCGGCGATTTCTACATTCCCATCGTCAATGCCTCGACCGACACCACGGCACGTTGACCTGAGCTGAAGCCGGGCTGCGGCACTTGTGCATCAAGCGCTTTTGCCCGTCGCCATGAAAAAGGCAGGCCGCAGGGCCTGCCTTTTTGCCGAGTGATGCCGCAGGGCTGCGGCGTTCGGCTTGGAAAGGGGCGCTGGGGACGCGGCCCGTCAGGTCCATCTCGATAAGGCGCAAATATCGCGATGTAAGTTTTTGCGGATTGACGCTTGGAGCTGCTGGAACTGCTGCCATGAAAAAACGGACAGCTGCCGCGGCTTGCTGTCCGTTGTGCCGATGCGGGGCATATGCCTCGCGGGTTCAAGTCACCGCCAGTACTGGCATTTGCTTTCCGCCTTGGTGGTCCAGATCTGCTCGGCTGGCAGCTTCTTGATGATCTTGTAATAGTCCCAGGTGCCCTTGGATTCGGCCGGCGACTTGACCTGCATCAGGTACATATCGTGCACATAGCGGCCGTCTTCACGGATGTAGCCCTGGCCGAAGAAGTCGTCGATCTTGGTGCTTTTCAAGGTGGCCATGACCTTGTCGGCATCGAGCGTGCCGGCTTTTTCCACGGCCTTGAGGTAGTTCATGGTGGCCGAGTAGTCGGCAGCCTGGATCTCGCTGGGGCGGCGCTGGGTCTTGGCCATGAAGGCGTCGGCAAACTTGCGCGAGCCATCGTTCATGTCCCAGTACCAGGGGGCCGTGAACTGCATGCCTTCGGTGTTCTTCAGGCCCAGGCTGTGGATGTCGCTGAAGAAGACCAGCAGGCCGGCCAGCTTCATGTTCTTGGTGACGCCGAATTCCTTGGCCGCCTTGATGGAGTTGATGGTGTCTCCGCCGGCATTGGCCAGGCCCAGGATCTGCGCCTTGCTGTTCTGTGCCTGCAGCATGAAGCTAGAGAAGTCGCTGGCGTTGAGCGGCGTCTTGACCGAGCCCAGCACCTTGCCGCCACGTGCTTCGATGATCTTGCTGGTGTCGGCTTCCAGTGCATGGCCGAAGGCATAGTCGGCCGTCACAAAGAACCAGCTCTTGCCGCCCGTGTCCACCACGGCACCGCCCGTGCCCTTGGCCAGGGCCACGGTATCGAAGGCGTAGTGCACGGTATAGGGGCTGCATTGCTCGTTGGTCAGAGCCGAGCTGCCCGCGCCATTGTCGATAAAGACGCGCTTTTTCTCCTGTGCGACCTTGGCCATGGCAAGGGCCGTGGCGGAGTTGGTGCCGCCGAACACCAAGCTGATGCCTTGCGTGTCTATCCATTCGCGGGCCTTGCTGGCCGCGATATCTGCCTTGTTCTGGTGGTCGGCTGTCAGCAGCTCGATGGGCTTGCCCAGTACCTTGCCGCCAAAGTCGTCAATCGCCATCTGTATGGCAACGGCACCGTTTTTGCCTTCCACATCGGCATAGAGGCTGGACATGTCGGTGATGAAGCCGATCTTGACTTTTTCCTGTGCCATGGCGGGAGCCGCGAAGGCCGCCGTCAGGGCGAGAGCCAGCAGGGAAGCAGTGGGCGCAGACTGGGACAAGCGATGCATGGAGTCTCCTGAAAATTATGAGAAATGTGGAGAGAGCGTGCAGCGTCCGGTTGGCGGGTGGCCGCCGTCGCTGCATCGCAGCAAACATGCTAGGGGTGGCTATTGCGTCTGGCATCGGGGCAAGCACTTGCGGGAAATCCCAAGGGATACACCATCTTTGATAGCTGCTAGCGCTTTTTGTTCATAGGTTTCAGATGGATTTATTGCTGAAGTCCATGGATGAAAGGCGCAAATTGCTTTTATTCTGATAGCGATTGCAGCGAGATACCCGCAGCAGCCATGCCACGTGAGCACCATGAAAAAAGCAGCCCGCAGGCTGCTTTGGTGGATGTTTTGGCAGGGATTGCACCTGGCGCTGCAGGCTATGCAGTGCGCGGCGCGCGAATCGCGGTCTTGGGGCGAAAGGCCTTGCAGATCTCGTCATGGGTCTCGAGATAGGGGCCGCCGATCAGGTCGATGCAGTAGGGCACGGCAGCAAAGATGCCGTTGACCTTGGATTTGCCGTCGGCGTCCTTGAGGCCTTCCAGCGTCTCGGCAATCGCCTTGGGCTGTCCCGGCAGATTGATGATCAGGCTGCTGCCGCGTATCACCGCCACCTGGCGCGAGAGTATGGCCGTGGGCACAAAAGCCAGGCTGATCTGGCGCATCTGCTCGCCAAAGCCCGGCATTTCCTTGTGGGCCACGGCCAAAGTGGCCTCGGGCGTCACATCGCGCAGCGCGGGGCCGGTACCGCCGGTGGTCAGCACCAGGCTGCAGCCTGCATCGACCAGCTCGATCAGCGCCGCGCTGATGCCGGCCTGCTCGTCGGGAATCAGGCGCGGCTCGAACTGGATGGGGTTCTTGAGCGCGCGGCTCAGCCATTCCTGCAGCGCGGGCAGGCCCTTGTCTTCATAGACGCCGCTGCTGGCGCGGTCGCTGATGGAGACGATGCCGATCTTCACGGCATCGTGAAGATATACGGATACGGGCGCATCACTCATCGCCGTCATCCTCGGCGCTCGCATCGGCCTTGCCGGCGCTGGCCAGTTGCTCGCGCACCAGCTGGAACAGGTCGCGGTAGGCGCGGCCCTTGCTGACTTCCTTGGGCTCGGCATCGGGGCCGGCGGCAGCGGCCGCTGCGGCGGCTTGCTCCTTGGCCTTGTCGATGTCCTTGCGCGACTGGCGGATCAGCGAACGCAGCTGCTGCACATCGGTGCCGGGGAAATGCTCCAGCCAGATGGACAGGGCCGCTTCCTCGACGATCAGGCGGTCGCGCCATTGCTCGGCCACCTGCAGCGACATTTTTTCGCTGGCGGAGCCATTGCGCTGCTCGTCCAGCGCCTGCTTCACGGCCGCGACCTGTTCAGGCGTCAGCTTGCGCATGAGCTTGCCGACATATTGCATCTGGCGGCGCTTGCCTTCGAAGTTGGTGATGCGCTTGGCCTCGGCCAGCGCGTCGATCAGTTGGTCGGACAACTGCAGGCGCTTGAAGAGGTCGCTGCGCAGCGTCATCAGCTCCTTGCCCAGATCCTGCAGCGCATCACTTTCGCGCTTGAGGTCGGTCTTGGTGGAGTCGTAAGTGCCTTTGAGTTCGGCCTTCAGCTCAAGGTCCAGCTCGCTGCCTTCGGCAACGAACTTTCCGCGAACAAAATAGCCTTTGGTGGGTTTGCGTGACATGGTAAGGGGGCAATATCGGTGGCAGCGCAGAGGGCGCCGCAGTGGCGGCTATCATATCCGCCGCTATGAAAAAACCTCGCTCCAGCAATACAAGCACTTCCAGTGCACAGGCCCAATCCGCACCGCAAGCCGGTTTCAGCTTCAGCCAAGCCTTTTTCGAGGGGCTGGTGGACCAGGCTTTGCAGCATGCCAAAAAGCTGGGTGCGACGGACGCCGGCGCCGAGGCTTCCGAGGGCTGCGGCCTGTCGGTCAGCGTGCGCAAGGGCCAGCTGGAGACCGTGGAGCGCAACCGCGACAAGTCGCTGGGCGTGACCGTCTATCTGGGTCAGCGCCGGGGCAATGCCAGCACCTCGGACTTCTCCGAAGCCGCCATCAAGCAGACCGTGCAGGCCGCCTATGACATCGCGCGCTTCACCGCAGAAGACCCGTTTGCCCGCCTGCCCGACAGCGCAGATATCGCGCTGCCCGGCACGCATCGCGATCTGGATCTGTTCCATCCCTGGGATATCACCAGCGAAGCCGCTGCGGAGATGGCGCTGCGCTGCGAGGAGGCCGCCTTCAAGACCCACCGTCGCGTGAGCAACAGCGAAGGTGCGGGCGTCTCGGCCCAGCAAAGCCATTTCTTCACGGCCCATACCAACGGTTTTCGCGGCGGCTACGCCAGCTCGCGCCACAGCATGTCGGTGGCGCCCATCGCCAAGTTGCCCGGCAAGAATGGCGAGATGCAGCGCGACTACTGGTACAGCTCCATGCGCAATGCTGCAGATCTGGCCTCGCCAGAAGCCGTGGGCCGCTACGCCGCAGAGCGCACGCTGAGCCGTCTGGGCAGCCGCAAGATCCCGACCACTGAATGCCCGGTGCTGTTCGAGTCTCCGCTGGCCGCCGGCCTGCTGGGCAGCTTTGTGCAGGCCGTCAGCGGCAGCGCCCTCTATCGCAAGAGCACGTTCTTGCTCGACTCCATGGGCAAGCCCATCTTCCCCAAGCACATCGATGTCGAGGAAGACCCCTTTGTCCTGGGCGGCAAGGGCAGCTCGCCCTTTGACGAAGAGGGCGTGCGCGTGCAGGCTCGCAAGGTGGTCGATGCCGGCCGCGTGGAAGGCTATTTCCTGTCCAGCTACTCGGCGCGCAAGCTGGGCATGAAGACCACGGGCAATGCCGGCGGCTCGCACAATCTGGTCATGACTTCGCGCCGCACCAAGGCGGGCGACGATCTGGATGCCATGCTCAAGAAGCTGGGCACGGGCCTGTTTGTGGTCGAGCTGATGGGCCAGGGCGTGAACTATGTGACCGGCGACTATTCGCGCGGCGCCAGCGGCTTCTGGGTGGAGAACGGCGAGATCGCTTTCCCCGTGGACGAAATCACGATCGCGGGCAACCTCAAGACCATGTTCAAGGGCATTGAGGCCATCGGAGCCGATGCCTACAACTACGGTGCCAAGACCGTGGGCTCCATGCTGATCAATCGCATGAAGGTGGCCGGCAGCTGATCGCTGTTGGTCGCTCCATGAAAAAAGCAGCCCGGCGGCTGCTTTTTCATTTCTGCATCAGCTCTCGGCTGCGGCCTGAACTATGCAGTGCGAGAGTTTCTCGAAATGCTTGTGGGCATCGGCACTGAGCTCGATCTGCTTGCGTCTGGCATCCTCGGTATCGGCCAGCAGGATCCAGCCTTTCTGGCGCATGGATTTCAGACGGGTGTGAATCGTGGCCGGAGACCCTAGTTCACGCTGGGCCATCAGGTCCCGGACGCAAAGACGCTCCTGGCGCGTGCCGGCATTGGCGATTTGCTCCAGCAGGCGTTCCTCCAGTGGATCCAGTGCGGGCAGCACTGGCAGGTTGCGGATGGTCGCTGCCAGGTGCAGAAAGCGTAAATAGATATCGGCAGACAGGGACTTTGGCATGAGAAGGCAAAAACAGGCGACGCGCCGCTAACGAAGAGCGAATAAACGGCACTCATAATACTGTGCAGACAGTGAACAAGCTCGGCGGCAGCGCATGAAGAACATTTGGACGCAATTTTCGGTGGCGGTTATCACGGCTTTGCTGTTCCTGGCGATGCTGGCTCTTAATCAGTGGATTTTCTCCGAACTGGAATTTGTCAGGGGCGTCAACTGGATTTACCTGCCTGCAGGCGCTCGTCTGCTTTGTACCCTGCTTTTTGCGGAGGCGGGCGTGGCCGGGCTTTTCGTCGTGTCATGG
This sequence comes from Comamonas sp. wu1-DMT, assembly GCF_040187805.1. NCBI lineage: Bacteria > Pseudomonadati > Pseudomonadota > Betaproteobacteria > Burkholderiales > Comamonadaceae > Comamonas > Comamonas sp. wu1-DMT. The sequence continues at coordinate 34,380 of NZ_JBANEM010000008.1, read as the reverse complement.
CTGGTCTGCAACTTCTACTTTTTCCCGGATGACTGGCTGCGGGCATTTGCGGGCGGCATCATGGCCACGCTTGCCCCTTATGGCACCTATTGCGCAGCTCGTAAATGGATGGGGCTCGGGCGATCTCTCAGTGATCTCACGCCGCGTCGCCTGCTGTGGCTCAGTGTGATCTACGGACTGAGCAATGCCTTGCTGCACCAGGCCTGGTCCGTGGTCATAGGGGATGGTTTTCAGATGGACCAGCTTCTGGTGATGATTCTGGGCGACTTCAGCGGCACCTTGATCGTCCTGTATGTATTCAAGGCCTTGCTCATGCTGCCGATCAAAATGGACCGGTATCTGCTCAAGTAAGACCGTTTGCAGTCCCGGTATTCGATTTGACCGCTTTCGCAGCCAGCCATGACTGATGGCAAGTCATACTAGGGGGCTTGATCTAGAAAATCCAATATCAGTTGTCAGTGTCATGAGTTCTGCATCCTCACCCACCTCCGGCATGAGCCGTCCGGACTGGCTCAGCGCCATCATCGTCATCGTGGTCTGGGGTCTTAATTTCGTGGTCATGAAGTGGGGGCTGGCCAAGCTCTCGCCCCTGCTGCTGTGCGCGCTGCGCTTTGCCGCGGCATCGCTGCCGTTTCTGCTGTTCGTGCGTCCGCCCAAAAATCTTTCCTGGGGTCTGCTGGCCGCCTACGGCCTGGTGCAAGGGGTCGGGCAGTTCGGCCTGCTGTTCACCGGCATGAAGCTGGGCATGCCTGCCGGCATGGCATCCGTGGTGCTTCAGACCCAGGCTTTCATCACCATGCTGCTGGCGGCTGCGTTCTTGCACGAGAAACCGCAGCGCTGGCAATGGCTGGGCCTGCTCATCGCTCTTGCCGGACTGCTGCTGATCGGTGCAGCCCATGGTGAGGGGACATCGGATATGACGCTGATCGGTTTTGTGCTGACCGTGGGCGCCGCTGCCATGTGGGCCGGCTCGAACCTGCTGACGCGGATGGCGGCCAAGCAAGGCTCGTATGAGCCGGTGTCCTTCATCGTCTGGACCAGCGTCTTCCCCATGCTGCCGCTGCTGTTGCTGTCCCTGTGGGTGGATGGCGCGGATTCGGTGGCTTCGCAGCTGCAGTCCATAGGCTGGAGCGAGCTTGGGGTGATCGCCTATCTGGCTTTTTTGTCCACCTTGCTGGGCTATGGTCTGTGGACGCGGTTGCTGCAGCGCTATGCAGCCAGCACCGTGGCCCCATTGTCGCTGCTGGTGCCGGTGATCGGTCTGCTGTCGGCCATGCTGCTGCTGGGAGAAGCTCCCAATGGCCTGCAATGGCTGGGCACGCTGGGCGTTCTGCTGGGCATGGTGGTCAACCAATTTGGCGGCAAATGGCGACGCTGAGACACCGGCTGGCTGATAGCCGGGCACACCGCTGCTCTGCCGCAACGGCTGGTGACTGCCCGGCAGAGTACTTTGCCAGCGCAGCACAGGCTCGCAAGTCAATAATCAAAGTTTTTTTTGAACACTTGGACTGAATCACGAATATTGAATCTCGTTTTCGTCATTATTATTGCCTGCATCCAGATAAAAGCATGACTTTTCCATTCCGGATTCGAGCCGGCCTGGGATGCGAATATGCAAAGGAATAATGATGCGAGAGGGAGATATTGGCGCGATGCCTCCTGAGCTGCAGCTGGCCCAGCTGCAGGCCTTGGACAGGGTCATGGCCATGGCTGAATTTGGCCTGGATGGGTCGTTGCACCGTGCCAATGACAACTATCTGCAGCTCATGGGCTTTACGCGTGAGCAGTCTCTGGGCCGCCCACATCGCAGCTTTTGCTCTGCGCGTCTGGCCGACAGTGCCAGGTATCGGGAAATCTGGACGCATCTGTGCGCAGGCAATGCCTACTCCGGTGTGGTGGAGCGACTACGCAGCGATGGCAGCAGTTGCTGGCTGGAGGCTACCTATTCACCGGTGATGGATGCCCAGGGCCGGGTGATGCATATTCTGAAGATCGCGACCGACGTCACGCAGCGGCGAGCCCGGGAGCAGGCGCAGCAGGAGCACTTGCGTCGCTTGTCCCTGGTGGCCGATGCCTCCGACACGGCAGTGGTCATCAGTGATGGAAGCTCACGCATCGTGCATGTCAACGGCGGCTTTACGCGCATGTTCGGCTGGCGCACCGAGGAGGTCGCGGGGCTCATGCCGATTGCCTTGCTGGCTCCTCAGGCGTCCGAAGCCTTTGTGGACCGTTATCGCGCGGAATTGCGCGCCGGCCAGCCTGTGGGGCGTGAGGAAATCGTGGTCGGCAAGCATGGACAGCGCTACTGGGCCAAGGTCATCAGCAACCCCATCCTCGACGCGGACGGGCGCTGGCAATACACGGTTTCGATGCTGACCGATATCACGCGCTCCAAGATGCATGAGGCCTTGCAGCACCGAGTGCTGGAAGCCATGGCGCGCGAGCGACCGCTGGCGGAGGTGCTGGAGATGGTGTGCCAGGAGGTCGAGAGGATTGCTCCGGAGGTGACGGCATCGATTCTCGAGGTGGATGCCCAGGGGCTGCTTCACCCGCTGGCCGGACCAAGCCTGCCGCATTCTTATTCAGCGCTGCTAGACGGGGTGGCCATAGGGCCGAATGTGGGCTCCTGCGGAACGGCGGCCTGGCGCAACGCGCCGGTGCTGGTGGACGATATTGCACATGATCTGTTGTGGACGGATTTCAAGCACCTGATCCTGCCGCTGGGGTTCAAAGCCTGCTGGTCCACTCCCATCTGCAACAGCGGCGGCAAGCCGATCGGTACTTTCGCGTTCTATTACCGGGAGCAGCTGACCGGGGATGCCTCGGCTTTTCACCAGCAACTGGTGGATGCCTGCATCCATCTATGCGCCCTGGCGCTGGAGCGTGAGCTGTCGCGCGCGCGCATTCGTCAGCTGGCTTTCTACGACGGACTGACCGGATTGCCCAATCGAAGCCTGCTGCAGGCCAAGGCCGATCAGGCGATTGCATCAGCTGCCGGCAATGACGAGCAGTTGGCGGTGCTGTTCATCGACCTGGACCGGTTCAAGCAGGTCAATGATTCTCTGGGTCATCCTGTGGGGGATGAATTGCTGCGCAATGTCGCGACGCGATTACAGCGCGTGCTGCGCAGCTCCGATATTGCCGGGCGTTTGTCGGGTGACGAGTTTGTTGCCGTGCTGCCGCAATGCGATGCGGAGCATGTGGCCAATACCATCGAACGCCTGCAGGAGCTGCTGGCAGAGCCCCTGAATATTGCCGACACCTCGCTGTCCATATCCGCCAGCGTGGGCATTGCAATGTTTCCCATGGACGGCCGAGATATGGAGACCCTGGTGCACCGCGCCGACATGGCCATGTACCAGGCCAAGAGCAAGGGGCGCGGCCGTTTCTGTTTCTTCAGCAGCGAAATGAACCGCTTGGCCCAGGAGCGCCTGGCATTGGAGACTGCACTGCGCAAGGCGCTCAAAAGCGGCGGCCTGCGCCTGCACTATCAGCCTCAGATCGAAATGGCCACCGGCCGTCTGTATGGCGTGGAGGCCCTGGCGCGCTGGACCCATGCCGAGCTGGGCGAGATTTCGCCTGCCCGCTTTATCCCGCTGGCAGAAGAGTGCGGGCTGATCGCCGATCTGGGAAGCTGGGCACTGGAAGAGGCCTGTCGCCAGCTGTCGCAGTGGAGGGCCAAGGGGATGGAAGTCCCCGCGGTGTCGGTCAATCTGTCGCCATCGAGCTTTCACAATCTGGATTTGCCACGAATGATCGCCGACACGCTGGACCGAAACGATCTGGTGCCGCAGGACCTGACCCTGGAGCTGACGGAAAGCATTTTGCTGGACACCAACCCCAGCACCATGAAGACCATCAACGAGGTGCATGCGCATGGAGTGCGCCTGTCCATGGATGATTTTGGCACCGGCTACTCCAGCCTCAGCTATCTGCGCCGGCTGCCGGTCAGCGAACTCAAGCTGGATCGCAGCTTCGTGGCCGATCTTGAACATGACGAGGCGGCTCGGGCGTTGAGCAGTGCTATTTTGGGCATTGGCAAGAGTCTGCACCTGACCGTGGTGGCGGAAGGGGTGGAGACGCCAACGCAGAGCGTGATGCTGTGCGAGCAGGGCTACCCGGTGGCGCAAGGCTTTCTGTTCGCCCAGCCGCTGGCACCGAAGGAGTTTGAGCATTGGCTGGCTGCCAACCCGGCTTCCCCGGTGTCGACCGCGCCAGGCGCCGTCGCTGCATGAACTTGTCGTGCGGAGGTTCGGCACAGATCGCTCCGGCAGCGATGAAGTGATGTGCAGATGCGGCTGAGAGGCCACGCGCATTGTCATGCTGCCCTGGCTTTGGCGGCTGTTCGGCATCTTCGTCAGGATATGCGAGCATGGTTGCAACTTCAACGTTGTGCCTCAAGGCTTCAGTAGGCGGCTCCTGGCAGTGCCGGGGCCGCCACCGTGGCGCCGGCAAACTGGGTACGCAGCTTGCGCGCGGCATTCACGAACATCAACACATCCACACCCACGGCCACAAAGCTGCAGCCGAGTTGAAGGTAGCGCTGTGCCAGCGCGGGGTCCGAGGTCAGCGTACCTGCAGCCTTGCCGCTGGCAACAATGGTCTGCATCGCTGCCTCGATGGCGGCCTGCACCTCGGGGTGGCCGGGGTTGCCGCGGTGGCCCATGGAGGCTGCCAGGTCGGCAGGACCTATGAAGACGCCATGCACGCCGTCCACGGCGCAGATGGCTTCGAGATTTTTCAGGGCCGTGGTGGTCTCGGCCTGCACCAGCAGACAGACCTCGTCGTCGGCCACATTCAGATAGTCGGCGCGGCTGCTCCACTGAGAGGCTCGTCCCACGGCACTGCCGACGCCGCGCACGCCAAGGGGCGGGTATTGCGTGGCGGCCACGATGGCCTGGGCCTGGTCTGCCGTGTCCACCATGGGCACGAGCAGCGTCTTGACGCCGATGTCCAGCATCTGCTTGATCAGGGCTGTGCTGCCTTCCACGACTCGCACCACCGGCTGAGCCGGGTGCGGGGCCACGGCCTGCAGTGCGGCCAGGGTGCTGCGCAGATCGTTGGGCGCATGCTCGCCGTCGATCAGCAGCCAGTCATAGCCTGTGGTGGCGGCAGCTTCGGCCAGGTAGGGGGCGGCCATGGACAGCCACAGCCCGATCTGGGGCTGGCGTGCGGCGATGGCGGTCTTGAAGGGATTCAGTGCGGGCATGGGGGTCTCGATTCAGTGAAAGGGCTGAGTGCAGGTGAATAGGCGCGGCGCCTGTAACTGGCGCGGCCCAGGCCAGAGACGCCAAGCAAGGGTCTGGATTGGCCGCCCCGCCCCGCAGCGGGGGCGTCGTTCCTCTGCCCGCCGTGCGCCGCACAGCGAGAGCGGAGGTAAGGCGCGCAGCGCCTCAGGGAGGTGTCCTGCACTCAATCCAACCCACCCTGGCAGACGTATTTGATGTGCAGGTAATCGTCGAGCCCATGGGTCGAGCCTTCGCGGCCGTAGCCCGACTCCTTGACGCCGCCAAAGGGGGCGGCCTCGGCGGCCAGGGCGCCTTCGTTGACGCCCACGATGCCCGATTCCAGTGCATCGGCCACGCGCCAGATGCGGCGCACGTCCTGGCTGTAGAAATAGGCGGCCAGACCGAACGGCGTGTCGTTGGCTGCGGCGATGACCTCGGCCTCGTCGTCGAACATGGTCAGCGGGGCCACGGGGCCAAAGGTCTCTTCGCAGGCGCAGGCCATGGCCGCAGTGGCACCGGAGAGCACGGTGGGGGCGTAGTAGGTGGGACCCAGCTCGGGCAGGCGGCGGCCGCCCGTGAGCACCTTGGCGCCCTTGGCCACCGCGTCCTCCACATGGCGGGCGATTTTCTCGACCGCGCGGTCGTTGATCATGGGGCCGATCTGCGAGGCCGGGTCGCTGGCCGGGCCCACGTGCAAGGCTGCCACACGGGCGCTGAGTTGCTGGGCAAAGGCCTCGTGCACCGAGCGGTGCACAAAGACGCGATTGGGGCAGACGCAGGTCTGGCCGCCGTTGCGGAACTTGGCGGCCATGAAGCCGTCCACGGCCGCAGCCACATCGGCGTCCTCGAAAACGATGAAGGGCGCATTGCCGCCCAGTTCGAGCGAGAGCTTTTTGAGGGTGTCGGCGCTGCGGCGCGCCAGGTGCTTGCCCACGGGCGTGGAGCCGGTGAAGGTGATCTTGCGCACGCGGCTGTCATCCAGCCATTGATCGACCACCTCGGGCGTGCGCTCGCGCGAGGCCGTGACGATATTGAGCACGCCGGCCGGCACCCCGGCTTCGTGCGCCAGCAGCACCAGGGCCAGTGAAGTCAGCGGCGTGTCCTCGGCCGGCTTGCAGACCACGGTGCAGCCCGCGGCCAGGGCCGGCGCGATCTTGCGCGCGATCATGGCGGCCGGGAAGTTCCAGGGCGTGATGGCGGCGACCACGCCCACGGGCTCGCGCAGGGCGAACATGCGCCGGCCCGGCACGGGCGCGGGAATGACTTCGCCGTTCATGCGCGTGGCGGCCTCGCCGAACCATTCGATGTAGCTGGCGGCATAGGCCACTTCGCCCTTGCCTTCGGCCAGGGGCTTGCCTTGCTCCAGCGAGATCAGCGTGCCCAGATCGTCCTGATGGGCCAGCACCAGATCGTTCCAGCGCTTGATGATGGCAGCGCGCTGCTTGGCCGGCAGCTTGCGCCAGGCGGGCAGGGCTGCCTGGGCGGCATCCACGGCGGCGCGCGCGTCGACTGCACCTGAATCAGGTATGTCGGTAATGGTGCCGCCCGTGGCCGGATCGGTCACGGCAAAGCTGGCGCCGCTGGCAGCGGGTGTCCAGGCGCCGGCGATGAAGTTGGCGCTGCGCTGCAGTTCGGTGCGTTGCAGTCTGAGTGGCGTGGCGTTCATGGTGAAAATCGCAGAAAGTGAAGATCGGATAAGGGCGCAAAGCTCTGGAGGATGCGTTTCCTCAGCTCACGATGCCCAGGTGCCAGGGCACGAATTCGTGGTCGCCCAGTCCCAGGGCTTCGCTCTTGGTTGGTTCGCCGCTGGCATGGCGCAGGATCTGCTCGAAGATCTGCTGGCCCAGCTCGGGCACGCTCAGCTCTCCGTCGACGACCACGCCGCAGTTGATGTCCATGTCTTCCTGCAGGCGCTGGTACATGGGCGTGTTGCTGGCCAGCTTGATGGTGGGTGCAGGCTTGCTGCCGAACATGGAGCCGCGGCCCGTGGTGAAGCAGATCAATTGGGCGCCGCTGGCGATCTGGCCCGTGGAGGCCACGGGGTCGTAGCCAGGCGAGTCCATGAAGACGAAGCCGTGCTCGGTGATGGGCTCGGCGTATTCATAGACGGCGCGCAGCGGCGTGGTGCCGCCCTTCATGGCGCTGCCCAGGGATTTTTCAAAGATGTTGGCCAGGCCGCCGGCCTGGTTGCCATGGCCGACCACGCCGTTGAACTGGGCGTTCTGGCCGGCTGCATAGCGTTCCCACCAGGCCAGGCGGTCCAGCAGCTTCTGGCCGACTTCGGGACTGATGGCGCGGCGCGTGAGCATGAACTCCACGCCGTGGATCTCGGGCGTCTCGGACAGAATGGCCGTGCCGCCGTGGCGCACCAGAATGTCCATGGCCGCGCCCAGGCCGGGGTTGGCCGTGATGCCCGAAAAACCGTCCGAGCCGCCGCATTCCAGGCCGATCTTGAGGTGGCTGGCAGCGACGGTGCTGCGCTGGGCCTGGTTGGCGATGGGCAGCATTTCTTCGATGGCGGCAATACCGGCCGCTATGGTGGCGCGCGTGCCGCCCATTTCCTGCATCACCAGGGTGCGCAGCAACTGGCCTTCCTTGAGGCCTTGCGAATCCACCAATGCATCGACCTGGTTGCGTTCGCAGCCCAGACCCACGATGAGCACGCCCGCCAGGTTGGGGTGGCGCGCATAGCCGGCCAGGGTGCGGCGCAGCACGTCGAAGTGCTCGCTGGGCGAGGACATGCCGCAGCCGCTGTTCTGGGCAAAGGCGGCCACGCCATCCACATTGGGAAAGGCTGCCAGCCGCTCGGGCGTGAAGTGGGCGGCGATGCGCTTGATCACGGTGGCCGAGCAGTTGACCGAGGACAGGATGCCGATGAAGTTGCGCGTGCCCACGCCGCCGCCCGCTCGCACAAACCCCTGGAAAGTGGCGCGCAGCTCTTCGGGCACGTAGTCCACGGGCCGTACGTCGGCACCGAACGAGGGGTCGCGGTAGTAGTCCACCAGCTTGAGGTTGTGGCTGTGCACATAGTCGCCAGGCTCCAGGTCGCGTGTGGCGACGCCGATCACCGTGTCGTACTTCTTGACCTGCTCGCCCTCGGCGATGCGGCGTGCCGCGATCTTGTGGCCGGCCGGCACCTGGGCGCGCGTGCGCACTCCCAGCTCGGGAATGTCCTGGCCCAGGGCCAGGGCGGTCTTGGCCACCAGCACATTGTCGTTGGGGTGCAGGTGCAGCAGGGAAGAAGAGGAGGAGAGCATCTTGGAGTCCGGGGATGGCGGGCCTGAGGCGGTGGGGATGTGGAGCGTCAGCGCATCAGGTCGCGTAGCTTGAGTTTGTCGATGAACACGGTCTCCTTCTGGTAGACCGTGTTCACATATTTGGCGTAGTCGGGGCCGTCCAGGTAGAGCAAGGGCGCGTCCAGCCTGTCGGCCACGGCCTTGAACTCGGGGCTGGCCACGGCCTGGCGGAAGGCATCGCGCAGCTTGGCTTCGACGGCGGGTGGCAGGCCCTTGGGCGCGCCGATGCCGTTGGGCGCATCGACGACCACGTTGTAGCCCAGGTCCTTGAGCGTGGGCACGTCCTTGAAGCGTGGTGTGCGCTGCTCGCCCCAGGTAGCCAGCAGGCGCAGCTTGCCGGCTTCCACATGCGGAGCCCAGGAGCTGGAGTCGGCCAGCGCATCCACATGGCCGCCCAGCACGCCCTGCAGCGCCTCGGCGCCGCCCTTGTAGGGAACATGGCTGAGCTGGATGCCGGCTGCAGCCGCAAACTCCTCCATGCCCACATGGGTGGCGCCGCCAACGCCGGCGTGGGCGTAGGTGATGCTGCCGGGCTTGGCCTTGGCAGCGGCCACGAAGTCCTGCAGGGTCTTGAAGCGCGAGTTGGCCGGTACGGCGATGCCGAAGGTCTGGCCCGAGGTACGCGCGATATAGGTGTAGTCCTTGCGCGGATCGGCCTGCAGCGTGCCAAGCTGGGAGAAGCGCGTGACCGAGATCGGGATCTGGCCGATGGTGTAGCCGTCGGGTTTGGCCGAGGCCAGGGCCTTGGAGCCGATCATGCCGGAGGCTCCGGCTCGGTTTTCCACCGCAATCGCCTGGCCCAGGATGCGGCTGGCCACGGTGCACAGCGCGCGCATGGACTGGTCGGCCGTGCCGCCGGCAGGCCAGGGGCAGATGAAGGTGATGGGGCGCTCGGGCCAGGTCTGGGCCAGCAGGCGGGTGGAACTGCTGAGCGTGGCTGCGCCGAGGGCGCCGAGCACAAAACTGCGTCGGCTGCTGCGTGGGGGGATCATCGCTTGTCTCCTGTCGTTATTTGAACTGCCAGCCCCGATTGTTCAAAACTGCTCCATGACAATCCAATGAAAAGATAGACTCTCTTCATAACTGTTAGGTAATGAAGCCCCATGAGCAAGATCGATCGTGTGCTGCGCTCCAACCTCAAGCTGCGCCATCTGCAGCTGTTGGTGGCGCTGGACCAGTTCCGTCACCTGGGCCGTGCGGCCGAGTTTCTGGCCGTGACCCAGCCCGCTGTCTCCAAGACTCTGGCCGAGGTCGAACGCATGCTGGACATGGTGCTGTTCGAGCGCTCCACGCGCGGCACCGAACCCACGGCAGCCGGTGTCAGCATGGTGCGTTTTGCGCGCTCGGTGCTGGCCGGTTTCGAACGCACGCGCGACGAGATGGCTGCCGAGGCCAGCGGTGCCCGCGGGCGCACCAGTGTGGGCGCCATGGTGGTGGCCACGCCCGTGCTGCTGGCGCGCGCTGTGGAGCGGTTAAAAGCGCGTTCGGACCAGACCACGGTGATGGTGGAGGAAGGGGATCTGACGCGCTTGCTGCCCAAGCTGCGCCTGGGTGAGCTGGATCTGTTCGTGGGACGGCTGGAGCCCGGCTATGCCGCGCCCGACCTGGAGACCGAGGCGCTGTACGACGATCCCATGGTGGCCGTGGTGCGGCCCGGTCATGCGCTGCTGGCGCCGGGCGCGACCAGCTGGCAGGCCCTGGCGGGCCAGCCCTGCGTGCTGCCGCCGCCCTGGGCCTCGCTGCGCGTGAAGCTGGAGCAGCAGTTCTATGCCCACGGCCTGCACCCGCCGGCCGACATCGTGGAGACCGCATCCTTTCTCTCGCAGCTGACCTTTGTACACCAGCGTGGCGCCGTGGCCTTCATGGCGCGGGGCGTGGCCCGCTGCCATGCCGCCCTGGGTACGTTGGCCATGCTGGATCTGGTCGTGCCCATAGATCTGCCGCCCGTGGGGCTGATCACCTTGCGCGGCCAGCCGCTGACGCCGACCACGGGCTTGCTGGTCGAATGCCTGCGCGAGGTTGCGGGGGAGCTGGGCTGAGCCTGGAATGAGCCTGATATGGGGCGGGCTGGCACTCTGGGGTCGCTCTGCTCCGGCGTGCTACCGTGGTGCAATCCTTGTCCCATGTCTTGAGCCTTGTGCCGGGCATGATTCTTGGTCCAACCATGGAGACCCATCTATGACCGCCTTGCCACCCATGCCCGCACCTCCGGCCGAGCCTGTCAGCGGCCCCGAGGCCTCGGCTCTGATCGATGCCAGGATTGCCGGCCTGGACGACTGGCGCGGCGCCATGCTGGCCCGCGTGCGTGCGCTGATCCACGAGGCCTTGCCCGCCGTGGTGGAAGAGCTCAAATGGCGCGGAACGCCCGTATGGTCGCAGGACGGCATCCTGTGCACGGGCGAGACCTACAAGGCCGTGGTCAAGCTGACCTTCGCGCATGGCGCGGCCCTGGCCGATCCGGCCGGCCTGTTCAATGCCAGTCTTGAAGGCGCCACGCGTCGGGCCATAGACCTGCATGTGGGCGATGCGCTTGACGCCGCAGCGTTCCAGGCACTGGTGCAGGCCGCTGCGCAGCGCAATGCCCAGGCCCGGTCGGCCAGAAAACCGGCTTCGCAAGCCAAAGCCAAACCGCGGCCTGCAGCCTAGCTCGCCGCAGCCGGTGGCCCTGGGCGTGCAGGCGTGCAAAAGCACCCGGTGCAGGCTCAGCCTGTGCGGGGTGCGTCTTGAATCGGGCCGGCTGCGGCCAGCCCGGAGTCATCAGGCGTTGGCGATGGCCGCGGCGATGGCTTCGCCCACCTCGGTGGTGTTGGCCTTGCCGCCCAGATCGGGCGTCAGCGGACCGGCCTTGATCGTGTGCTCGATGGCGGCCACGATGGTGTCGTGGGCCTGTCGCCAGGCACCTTCGCTGTGGCCCAGGAAGTCCAGCATCAGCGCGCCCGACCAGACCATGGCAATGGGGTTGGCGATGTTCTTGCCGTAGATGTCGGGCGCCGAGCCGTGCACGGGCTCGAACAGCGAGGGGAAGGTGCGGTCGGGGTTGAGGTTGGCCGATGGTGCCAGGCCGATGGTCCCCGTGGTGGCAGGGCCCAGGTCGGACAGGATGTCGCCAAACAGATTGGTGGCGGCCACCACATCGAAGCGGCCGGGCTGCAGCACGAAGCGGGCAGTCAGGATGTCGATGTGCTGTTTGTCCAGCGTGACTTCGGGGTAGTCCTTGGCCACATCGTCGGCGCGCTTGTCCCACCAGGGCATGCTGATGGCAATGCCGTTGCTCTTGGTGGCCAGGGTCACGTGCTTCTTGGCGCGGCTCTGGGCCAGATCGAAGGCGTACTTGAGCAGGCGATCGGCGCCCTTGCGCGAGTAGACCGATTCCTGGATCACGATCTCGCGGTCCGTGCCTTCGAACATCACGCCGCCCAGGGCGGTGTACTCGCCCTCGGTGTTCTCGCGCACCACGTAGTAGTCGATGTCGCCGGGCTTGCGGCCGGCCAGGGGGCAGGGCACGCCTTCGAACAGGCGCACCGGACGCAGATTGATGTACTGGTCGAATTCGCGGCGGAACTTGAGCAGCGAGCCCCACAGCGAGACATGGTCTGGCACGGTGGCGGGCCAGCCCACGGCGCCGAAGAAGATGGCGTCCATGCCCGAGAGCTGGGCCTTCCAGTCGTCGGGCATCATCTGGCCGTGTTTGGCGTAGTAGTCGCAGTGGGCCCAGTCGAAATGGTGGAACTCCAGCGGCAGGTCGAAGCGCCTGGCTGCGGCTTCCAGCGCGCGCAGGCCTTCGGGCATGACTTCCTTGCCGATGCCGTCGCCGGCGATGACTGCAATCTTTTTGGGAGTGGACATGGTGCTCTCTCGTGAATGTGTTGGGTGGCGAGGCAGCGGCTCAGCCTGTGCCTGGCGGTATTTTTGCACCTTGCATAACTGAATACAATTGACTGATCGTGGCCTGATTGTTTACAGATCGTGCAGAAAATGCCCTCGCCCGAAGACCTGCGTGTCTTCACCACCGTGGTGCGCAAAGCCAGCTTTGCCGAGGCTGCGGCCGCGCACAATGCTTCGCCGGCCTTTGTCAGCAAGCGCATCCGCCTGCTGGAGCAGGAACTGGGCGTGAAGCTGCTGCATCGAACCACACGGCGGGTCGCTGTCACGGAGCAGGGCGAGCGCGTCTACCACTGGGCGCAACGCATTCTGGACGAGGTCGAGCATCTGCTGCAGGAGGTGGACGTGACGCGACGCCAGCCGCGCGGCCTGCTGCGGGTGTCCACCAGCTTCGGCTTTGGCCGCAATGTGGTGGCGCCCGCGCTGTCGCAGCTGATTGCGCAATATCCGGCGTTGCAGCTGCGCCTAGAGGTGTTTGACCGCATCGTCGATGTCGCGGCCGAGGGCTTCGATCTCGATGTGCGCGTGGGCGACGAGATCGCCCCGCACCTGATTGCCCGGCATCTGGCCGACAACCACCGCGTGCTGTGCGCGGCCCCGGCCTATATTCAGCGGCGCGGCAGTCCGCGCACGCTCGACGAGCTGGCTGCGCATGACTGCCTGGTCATCAAGGAGCGTGACCATCCCTTCGGTTTCTGGAAACTGCGCTCGGGCAGTCAGGAGCGCAGCGTGAAAGTGACCGGGCCGCTGTCCACCAATCATGGCGAGATGGCCGTGCAATGGGCGCGCGACGGCCATGGCATCGTGCTGCGCTCGCTCTGGGATGTGGCGGCCGATCTGCAGGCCGGCAGCCTGCTGCAGTTGCTGCCCGAGTGGCAGCAGCAGGCGAATATCTGGGCCGTTTATCCGACGCGGCTGGAGCGCTCGGCCAAGGTGCGGGTCTGCGTCGAGTTTCTGCAGGAGTTCTTCAGCCGCGAGGCGCCCGCAGGATTCAAGAATGCTATGAAAAAAGAAGCTGATAACGCCTAATATGCATGTCTTTTAAAGTCTTTTGAGACTGAAAGTCATACACAACCAGCGCAAGCAGCTTCTATTTTTGAGCCTGGTGCCGCGTGGCGGCCCAGGCCGGTTGCCAATTATCGGGTCAGCGCGGCCTTCACGGCAGCGGACACCAGGCCCATATCGGCCTTGCCGGCCAGCTGGGCCTTGACGGCGCCCATCACCTTGCCCATGTCGCCAGGGCCGGAGGCACCCAGTTCGGCCACGATGGCCTGCACGGCTGCGGTGATCTCGGCTTCTCCCATGCGTTCGGGCAGATAGACCTTGAGCACTTCCATTTCGGCCTTTTCCACATCGGCCAGATCGGCGCGGTTGGCGGCTTCGAAGGCGGCGATGGAGTCCTTGCGCTGCTTGATCAGCTTGTCGACGATGGCGATGACGGCGGCGTCGTCGAGCTCGATGCGCTCGTCCACTTCCTTTTGCTTCATCGCGGCCTGCAGCAGGCGGATGGTGCCCAGGCGCGCGCTGTCCTTGGCACGCATGGCGGTCTTCATGTCTTCGGTAATCTGGGCTTTCAGGCTCATGGCTTTCTCCTTGGGGTGGGCGAACGGACGCTGACTGTCCATGCGCTGGGAGGTCACTGCGCGGCCGGGCAGGCTTGGCAGTGGCCAGAAAACAAAAAACCCGCGCCTGGCGTCCCGAGCGCGGGTTTGCGGCTGTTTTAAGGCCGACTGGTCCTAATCAACGATTAGTACAGCTTCTTAGGCAGTTGCATGCTGCGAACGCGCTTGTAGTGACGCTTCACGGCAGCAGCCTTCTTGCGCTTGCGCTCGGCTGTGGGCTTTTCGTAGAACTCGCGAGCACGCAGATCGGTCAGCAGACCCAGCTTTTCGATGGTGCGCTTGAAGCGGCGCAGGGCAACTTCATAGGGCTCGTTTTCTTTGACGCGGATGGTAGTCATTTAATTTCCAGATATATCTGTGCTGACAGAGGGTTCTCGGGAAGATCGGGCCTGAGAGCCATGAACAGCGGTTTCCCCGCCACTTTTTAACTAGTATGGCCGACGGGGTAATGCCAGCAAAGTCGAGCATTATAGACCAAGACTTGCGCTGCGTCTTCAATGGGGCGTGAAGCAATCCGGCGTCGGTCGCGCGCGCATGATTTTGCGGCAGCAGGCAGGGCGTTGTCGCAGACCAGATCCAGGCGCCGCCATTGTGCCTTTTGGACTATCGGCGCGTTCAAGTCGCGTGTGTTGTGGAGCGAGGCCGGATGCGCAATGCAAGAGCACGGTGCTGCCCAGGCGCCAGGACAGCCGAGCTCGGCTCTGGGGTTTCTTGGGAGTATTGTGTGCACGAAAATTGCATACAGTTTGGAGGCTTTATTTCATGACCGAGGTCAAGGAATAAGTGGGTTTCGTGCTTGTGCGCGTCGCTGTTTTTCTGTGTTCAAGGAGCTTCCATCTTGTCCAGCGCTTCTCATTCCTCATTTATTTCGCGTCGCCAATGGATGGCTTCGGCCGTAGCCGTGCCGGGCTTGCTGGCATTGACGGCCTGTGCCGGCAGGGCCGGAGTTTCCGGGCCTGCCGCATCCGGCGGTTCCCTGGTGGTGGGTGGTCTGTTTGCGGGCTCGCGCAGCGACAAGGGCTTTATGGAGGCTGGCTGGCGCGGCCTGGAAAAAGCGCGCCAGGAGCTGGGCGTGCAGACCCGCTTTCTCGACGGCATGGCGCCCAGGAAGGAGTTGCTGGTGCCGGCTCTTGCACAGCTTGCGGAGCAGGGTGCGCAGCTGGTGATTGCCCATGGCGGGCAGAACAATCAGGCCGCAGCCGAAGTTGCGGCGCGCTTTCCCAGGACCCAGTTCGTCGTGACCCAGGGCGCGGTACAGGGAAGCAATCTCTGCAGCTATGACGTGCTGCAGGAGGAGTCGGCCTATCTGGCCGGCGTGCTGGCGGCGCTGACCACCAAAACCGGGGTGGTCGGCCATATGTCGGGCATTCGCGTGCCCCCGGGGCTCAAGGGGCGTGCTGCCTATGCGGCCGGCGTGCGCGATACCGACCCCAGGGTCAAGCTGCTGACAAACTTCTCTGGCGATCAGGACGACAACGCTTTGTCGCACCGCATTGCCAAGGCCCAGATGGCTGCCGGTGCCGATGTGATCTTCACCATGCTCAACTCCGGCCGCGATGGCGTGACCCAGGCCTGCCGCGAGGCGGGCACGCGCCAGATCGGCAATGTGATCGACTGGACTACGGTGGACCCGCAGGTGTTTGTCGCTTCCGCCTGGGCCGATGTGGGCATTGGCGCGTTTTTGGCCGTCAAGGATATGCAGGAGCGCGGTGCGCCCGGCCCGGGCATTCGCAAGATCGGTTTGAGCGACCCGGCCGCCGTACGCCTGACCATGGGCCAGGGCGTGGCCGGCGCTGTGCGCGAGCGCGTGGCCAAGGCGTCGGCTGCCATCGCCTCGGGGCAGCTCAAGGTTCCCGAACACTATGAAGGCAAGGAGTTTTCTGCCTGACCGGATGGTGCGCCGAAGGTGCAGGCAGCAAAAAAGGATGGCTCAGCCATCCTTTTTTTCATGGCGGCAGGCGCTTCGGTTCCAGTCGCTCAAACCATGACTGACTGCTTTTTCGCCATGGCCTGGGCGCAGGCGGCGGCACTGGCCCAGGCCCACTGGAAGTTGTAGCCGCCCAGCCAGCCGGTGATGTCCACCACCTCGCCGATAAAGTACAGGCCCGGCCGGGTCTTGCATTCCATGGTTTGCTGGGACAGCACCTTGGTGTCCACGCCGCCCAGCGTGACCTCGGCTTTTTTATAGCCCTCGGTGCCCGTGGGAGTGATCTCCCAGCGCGACAGCTGCTCGGCCAGTCTGGCCAGGGCTTTGTCGCCGGCCTCGTTGATGGGGCGCTGCAACTCGGGCATGCGGCCGACCCAGGCATCGGCCAGGCGCGCGGGCAGATGGGCGGCCAGCTCGTTGGCCACCAGCTTGCGCGAGTGGAGCTTGGCCTGGGCCAGCACCTCGGCCAGATCCACACCAGGCAGCAGATTGATCTGCAGCGGGGTGCCGGGCTTCCAGTAGCTGGAGATCTGCAACACGGCGGGACCCGAGAGGCCGCGGTGGGTGAACAGCAAATCCTCGTGGAAGCTCATGCGCTCCTTTTTGCTGCCGGTGCTGATTTCCACGGGCAGGGCCAGACCGGCCAGGCCCGCGTAGGGTTGCCAGCCTTCGCCGTCGAAGGTCATGGGCACCAGGCCGGGCGTGCGCTCGATCAGCGGCAGATCGAACTGCTGGGCCAGACGGTAGCCGAAGTCGGTGGCGCCTATCTTGGGAATGCTCAGGCCGCCGGTGGCAATGACCAGGTTGGCGGCCTGTACCAGGCCACGATCGGTTTCAATCTGATAGCTGAAATCGCATTCTGTGTCTTGGTTTGACGGCGAAAGCACTACTTTCTTGACCTGGCAAGGCTGCCAGCGCTGCACGCCGCCCGCGCTGCACTCGGCCAGCAGCATGGCGATGATGTCTTCGGCCGAATGGTCGGCAAACAACTGGCCCTTGTGCTTTTCGTGGTGGGCAATGCCGTGTCTGTCCATCAACGTGATGAAGTCGGCAGGCGTGAAGCGCGAGAGGGCCGAACGGCAGAACTGAGGGTTCTGCCCCACAAAATGCTTGTGCGGCGCACGCACGTCCAGATCTCGGTTGGTGAAGTTGCAGCGCCCGCCGCCCGAGATGCGGATCTTCTCGGCCACCTTGGGCGCATGATCGATCAGCAGCACTTTCAGGCCCTGCTGGCCGGCCTGGGCCGCGCAGAACAGGCCGGCGGCACCGGCGCCGATGATGATGGCGTCAAAAATCTGGAAGGGGACCTGTGAAGAGGAGGACACGGCGGGCAGGGCGATGGAGCAAGAACAAGGCCGCGATTGTCCCAGATGCCTCAGATTTTGGGCTCGTCCACTACAAAGCCCCAGAAACCGTCGTCGCAGTGAATGCAGCAGGCCGTAAAGTGATTCAGGTCACTGGCGTGAAACCAGATCAGGCCCAGCTTGGAATCGCACAGTGCATCGGCCTGATCGGCGAGGCTGAGTGCCGCAATATGCTCCAGCTCCATATCGCCGAAGAATTCCTGCAGATCGCTGGCGCCCAGAAAAAGGTCGTGGTCCAGACTGCCGATCTTTCCTTTGTGCCGACCGTGCAGAACTTCCACAAATGGGTTGCCACCCTGGTCGTGGCCAATGGCTACAAACCAGCGGGCCAGCAGAAATTCGGACTGCACGGTTTTCAGGTCTTCCTGATGCTGTTGCGCGCCAAAGCTGAAGAGGTCGGCAAAGTTGGCGTGGCTTTCGCTGGCAATCTCGGTGCTGGCATGAAGATAGCTGGCGTGGTCTGAGGCCTGTTCCAGCGCATACATGGAAAAGCCGTTCTGTGTGATCAGAAACTGCGCATAAGCATCTGAGAAGCCAATGTGCGCCTGCAGCGCTGCAACTTCCTGTGCGCTGGCGGCAGGCTGGCCGAAGGGGTTGGGAAACAGAACTTGCAAGACGCACTCCTGAGACTTACAGCACGGTGTAAGTCGGTACTTGTTTATATCTGCAGCCCATTGTCCCATTGGGGTATGCGCAAGGGTTCAGCGTGCGTCCCGGATCACTTCTAGAATCGCGCCCCATGAATACACCATCCCACCAGCTGAGCATGACCGTGCTCATGTCGCCTGACATGGCCAACTTCTCCGGCAATGTGCACGGGGGCGCCATCTTGAAATTGCTGGACCAGGTTGCCTATGCCTGCGCCAGCCGCTATGCGGGCCGCTATGTCGTTACGCTGAGCGTGGATCAGGTGATGTTTCTGCAGCCTATCCACGTAGGTGAGCTGGTGACTTTTCTGGCCAGCGTGAACCACACCGGCAAGTCCTCCATGGAAATCGGCATCAAGGTGATTGCTGAGGAGATTCGCAGCCAGGTGGTGCGCCACGTGAACAGCTGCTTCTTCACCATGGTGGCCGTGGACGATGACAAAAAGCCTGCCCCCGTGCCCCCGCTGCAGCTCGAAACCGACGAGGAAAAGCGCCGCTGGGACGCCGCCATCATCCGCAAGGAACTGCGCAAGGAGCTGGCCGAGCGCTTTGCCGAGACTCGTACTCCCTGAGTCGCATCGCCGCTTCTGCGTGGACGTAGTCTCGCAGCGAGGCGGCGCTTGCCGCTCGCCCGGCTTGCAGGACAGCCCGGGGATGGTCCTGGATCAGGCTGCCGCTGATTGCGGCAAGGCTTGGGACTGGTTCTGCCAGGCGGCAATGCCCTGGACCACATCGCCGACGACGATGATGCTGGGGCTGCCCAGCTGGTGGTCGGCAATGCTTTGCGGCAAATCCTTGAGAAAGGTCAGTGCATGGCGCTGCTGCGGCAGGCTGGCATGCTGGATCACGGCCACGGGCGTGCTGCCGGGCAGGCCGCTGAGCAGCTCGCTGCTGATGCGCTCGACGCTGCTCACTCCCATATAGATCACCAGCGTCAGCTTGGCCGCATGGGCCGTGGCGGCGATCTGGCGCCAGTCGGGGCCGCTGTCGCCGGGCTTGGCATGGCCGGTCATGAAAAGCACGCCGTGCGCGCGGTCGCGGTGGGTCAGCGGGGCGCCCAGGCTGGTCAGGCCCGCGAGACCGGAGGTGATGCCATTGATGACATCCACCTCGATACCGGCCTGACGCAGATGTTCGACCTCTTCGCCGCCACGGCCAAAGATGAAGGGGTCGCCGCCCTTGAGGCGCACCACGCGTTCGCCGTCCTGCACGGCCGCAATCATGAGCTTTTCGATAAAGGCCTGGGGAGTGCTCTTGCAGCCGCCGCGCTTGCCCACATAGACCACGCGGGCACTGGGCGAGGCGTGGCTCATCACACCATCGCTGACCAGATCGTCGACAAACAGCACGCTGGCTGCGGCAATGGCCTTGGCGGCCTTGATGGTCAGCAGCTCGGGATCGCCGGGGCCGGCACCCACCAGGGTGCACGAGCCGCGCTGATTGGGGTTGTGGGAAATGGCAGTCATTGTGGGGTCTCAGTCGGGGCTGCGGCAGTCGGGGCTGCGGTTATAGGCTTGCAGTGCGGCGCGGCTGGCGGCAGCGTCGGCATCGGTGACCTGCATGCCCTGGTGCAGGGCTTGTATTTGTTCCAATTGTTGCGCGATCGGCGCCGGCACAGGCAACTGGCCGTTCAGAATGTCCAGCGTCAGCCGGGCTGTCTGCTCGGCATTCAGATCTTGTTCCGGGGCACTGCTCTCGGTGCCGGATGCGAGCTGGCTGCTGTGCAGGGAAGAGCGCTCAAAGCAGATTTCTCCGGCAATCACACCCGTGCTCACGGGTTCGCGGTGAGGGGCGGCCACGGCCTCGCCTTCCGTGCCGCGCACCAGCAGCGCACTGGTCGCACGCAGGGCCAGGGTCTGGAGCATGGGCTGGGCATAGGCCGGGTGGGTATAGCTGGCCAGCACCAGCCCGGACTGCGCGGTGCTGCTGCCATGGATAGGGTCCAGCAGTTTGACGATGCTGTGCGCGGGGTTGCGCAGGCCCATCTGGCGGCGAATCTGCAGCAGCCGATCCAGCGGCGCCAGCAGGTGACGGGTCTGCATCCAGACCTTGTCACCAGGCTCCAGAGCGATGGGACGCTCTATGACCGTCCAGCCCAGTTGCCGCCATACCTCGGCCGTGCCCAGGCGCTTGTCCTCGGTATGGCTGCCGTGTACCAGCACCGGCAGTCCTTTCTGCGCCAGCAGACCAGCCAGCAGCGGTGTGAGGTTGGCCAGCTTGCGCGAGCCGTTGTAGCTGGGGATGACCACCACGGGCCGGGCCTTATAGGCCTGCGGCCACACGGGCAGACGTTGCTGGGTCGCGTCGAGAAAGCCTGCCAGCTCTTCGGCGCTTTCGCCCTTGAAGCGCATGGCAATGCAAAAGCCGCCGAGCTCCAGATCGCTGACCTTGCCGTCCAGCACCTGCCCCATCAGATCGCAGGCCTGGGTCCGCGAAAGAGAGCGCGCGCCCTTGGTGCCGCGACCGATTTCCTTGATGTAGTGGCTGATGCTCATGATTAACGTAATTGTCGCTATAAAAACCATGAGTTGTCAGACGATTTGGTTATATAAATCAAACCGGCTGTGCTCGAGACTCCGTCGCTCCCTGTTGCGCCAGCTGTGCAGCCAGGGCCTGCAGCTGCGATTGCGCGAGCTGGGCGACAAGGTCCAGCATGGGGTTGCTCTTGAGCGCATCGGCAGACGCCAGGACGGCGAGCCGGCTGACCTGACGCGAAGCCCGAAGCGGCCGGAACACGATCTGCTCGCGGTGGAACATCGCGAAGGATGCAGGCACGATGGCCACGCCCAGACCGCAGGCCACGAGCGCCAGCACATTCACCAGCTGACCGGCTTCGTGGCGTATCAGCGGAGTGAAGCCGGCCTCGGCGCACAGCGCGACCGTGGGGTCGAAGTAGTCGGTGTCCTGATGCGGGTGAAGCCCACAATGAGCGAAGCCGTCATCAGACGCAGCAGTGGCCTCCAGGAGGCCCTGTCCAGGGCGCAGGCCGTCTCAATGGTCTATAGCCCGGGAGGGGCTTGCGCAGTGGATGAACATTGATCACATTTCGGGGCACAGGGCGCGCGTAATATGTGCGCTGTTTTTGAGGAGTGTTGAAATGACCGCTAACGCATCTTTGACCGACGAACTCATGGGCCAGTTGCAGGGCGCTCCCATGCAGGGTCTGGCCCAGCAACTGGGCATTGACTCCGTGCAGGCCGAGCAGGCCGTGGGCGTGGCGCTGCCCATGCTGTTTGGTGCGCTGGGCCAGAACACGGCCCAGCCTCAGGGAGCTGCCGATCTGTTCGGTGCGCTGCAGCGCGATCACAGCAGTGCCAATGGTGCGATGGATATGGGCGGTCTGCTGGGCGGGCTCGGCGGCCTGCTGGGCGCAGCGGGCGGTGGCGCCGGTGCGGCTGGCGGCCTGGGTGGGCTGGGCAGCATTCTGGGCTCGGTGCTGGGAGGCGGCTCCGGTGCCGGAAGCTCGCAGCTGGATGCAGGCGCCATCCTGGGCAATATCTTTGGCGGTCAGCAGCAGCAGGCCGAGTCCCGGCTGGGTCAGGCCACGGGCCTGGGTGGCAATGCAGGTCAGTTGCTGGCCCTGCTGGCTCCGCTGGTGATGTCCTTCCTGGCCAACCGAGTCCAGTCGCAGGGCATGGGGGCCGGCGACCTGGGCAATGCCCTGGATCAGGAGCGCGGCCAGATCCAGTCGCAAGGCGGTGCGGCAGGAGGCATCCTCGGCAGCCTGCTCGATCAGAATGGCGACGGCAAGCTTGATGCCGGAGATCTGTTCAAGCTGGGCGCGGGACTGCTGGGCGGTCGGCGCTGAGCCCGGATTGAGTGACAGTATCAAGGCAGCTTTGGCTGCCTTTTTTGTTTTTGTATACGGGCATAGCCTGATTGCCGCAATGCAGCAGGATTCTCACACTGGTCATGTCGTCATGCGTTTTGCATGACCGGCCGATCCAGAAAGGAGAACCAGATGACGACCGTCGCCGAAATTCTGCGCGCCAAGGGCAACAGCACTATCTACAGCGTTTCTCCCTCCGACACCATGCTGGCTGCACTGCAGCTCATGGCGGAAAAAAGCATTGGCGCGCTGCTGGTGCTCGAAGGTGGCGATATCGCGGGCATCGTGACCGAGCGCGACTACGCGCGCAAGATCGCGCTGCAGGGCCGAAGCTCGGCCAGCACCCGCGTGGACGAGGTCATGACGCGCAAGGTGCATTGCGTGCTGCCGCGCCAGACCAGCGAGGAGTGCATGTCGCTGATGACCAGCAATCGCATGCGCCATCTGCCCGTGATCAGCGAGACCCGCGAGCTGCAGGGGCTGATTTCGATTGGCGACATCGTCAAGGAAATCATCTCGGCCCAGCAGTTCACGATCCATCAGCTGGAACACTATATTTCCGGGACACCCAATGTGAATCAACCGTGAATCAACCGTAGGTTGCTATTAGTTGAATAGCGAAGGCGGGCAGGGCTAATGTCCGCCTTTTCTGCATCTGGAGGGCGCAAGTCCTACACTTGCGGCCATGAGTTTGCTGATCCTGGGAATCGAATCCTCTTGTGATGAAACCGGTGTGGCCCTGGTGCGCACGCCGGACGGCCAAGGTGTGCCCACCTTGCTGAGTCATGCGCTGCACAGCCAGATTGAAATGCACCGCGCTTATGGCGGCGTGGTGCCCGAGCTGGCCAGCCGTGACCATATTCGCCGTGTGCTGCCGCTGACCGAGAAGGTGCTGGCCGAATCCGGGGTGCAACTCGACAATGTCGATGTGATTGCCTTTACGCGCGGCCCAGGCCTTGCCGGGGCTTTGCTGGTCGGCTCCGGTGCGGCCTGCGCCATGGCAGCCGCGCTGGACAAGCCTGTGTTGGGCGTGCACCACCTGGAAGGCCATTTGCTCTCACCTTTCCTGAGTGCCGACCCGCCGGAGTTCCCGTTCATTGCCTTGCTGGTCTCGGGTGGCCACACCCAGCTCATGCGTGTGGACGGCGTGGGCGAATACGAAATCCTCGGTGAAACCATCGACGATGCGGCGGGCGAGGCTTTCGACAAATCGGCCAAGCTCATGGGCTTGCCCTATCCGGGTGGTCCCGTGCTCTCGAAGCTGGCGGAGGGTGGTGATCCTCAGGCCTTCAAGCTGCCTCGCCCCCTGCTGCATTCGGGTGACCTGGACTTCTCGTTTGCCGGCCTCAAGACGGCCGTGCTGACCCAGGCCAAGAAGCTGGGCGAAGAGCTGGAGGCGCGCAAGGCCGATCTGGCTGCCAGCACGCAGGCCGCGATTGTGGATGTGCTGGTCAAGAAAACCATGGCCGCACTCAAGCAGACCGGCATGAAGCGCGTGGTGGTGGCGGGAGGTGTGGGGGCCAACAAGCAGCTGCGCGAGCAGCTCAATGAAGCCTGCGCCAAGCACAAGATTCGCGTGCATTACCCCGAACTGCATCTGTGCACCGACAACGGCGCCATGATTGCCATGGCTGCCGCCATGCGCATACAGGCGGGACGCGAGCAGGCCCTGCATGAATACGCGTTTGATGTGAAGCCGCGCTGGCCGCTGGATTCGCTCAGGTGAGTTTGTGCAGCAAAAAAGCAGCCCAGGTGGCTGCTTTTTTCATGGCTGCCTGCGCTTATCCGGCAAGCTTTACGGCCAGTTTCGCTACGTTCTGGCCCTGGTAGCGGGCAATGCTCAGCTCGTCGGGATGAGGCTGGCGCGAACCGTCGGCGCCCGCAATCGTCGAGGCCCCATAGGGCGAATTGCCGCCCTTGACCGCGCTCAGATTGGTCTGTTCGGGCAACGGATAGCCCAGCGGCACGATGATCATGCCGTGATGGGCCAGCGTCGCCCAGGTGGTAGTGGCCGTCATTTCCTGGCCGCCGCCGGTGCCGGTCGAGGTGAAGACACTGCCGATCTTGTTGATCAAGGCCCCTTTGACCCAGAGACCGCCGGTCTGGTCGAGAAAGCTGCGCATCTGGCCCGGCATATTGCCAAAGCGCGTGGGCACGCCAAACAGGATGGCATCGTAGCCGGCCAGTTCGGCTGGGCTGGCGACCTCTGCGCTCTGATTGGCCTTGCCGCGTGCGTTCTTGAAGACATCCTCGGGCATGGTTTCGGGCACGCGCTTGACGGTGACCTCGGCACCGCTGACGCTGCGGGCGCCTTCGGCCACGGCCTGCGCCATGGTTTCGATATGACCGTACATGGAGTAGTAGAGAACCAGCACTTTCGCCATGGGTGAATTCCTCAAACGGGGTTGGAAAGCGGTGCAGCAATGGTGCACCCGACTGAACTCACAGTGTAGGAATTCAAGATGGCAGTGCGACACGCATCGGCAGTCTGCGCCTGTAGGCCAAGGCGCCGAATCAGCTCAACTCCCGGAATCGGCCATGGCATTGGCATGAAAAAAGCCCGCAACGCCAAGGCATTGCGGGCTTTGTGCTTTCCGGCCGACCTCTTGCTAAGAGGAGATGGAAGAAAGGATGAGGCTGGCTGGTCGGCGTAAACAGCGCTTATTCGATGCTCAGCGTCACGGCTTTGCTCTGGGGCTCGAGCTTGGCCAGGGTCAGCGTCAGCACGCCATGCTCGAGTTTGGCCTTGCTGTTGGCAGCATCGATTTCATGGCCGAGATCCCAGGTGTATCTGACTTGGCGGGCTGCGCCTTCCACGCTTTCGAGCTTGGCGACAGAGCCTTCCAGCGAGAGTTTGAGTTGCTCGCGTGCCAGGCCTGGCACATCCAGGGTCAGGGTCGTGAATTGGTCATCGCGGCTGACTTGAACCTGGCGTTGTACGGGGCTTGCAGCGCCCAGGGTTTCCTGCAGAAAGCGTTGCAGGGCCAAGTCGGCGGCGCGAGGGGATACAAAGGTATTACGGCTCATCACAGGGGCGAAGAACATGGTGTTTAACTCCTTTAAACTGCGCGGCTTGCGTTGTTGCCGCTTGATTCATAGGTAGGTGGTGGCAAGCGCATTTCAAGAGGTTTTTTTTGATGAATAAATTGCGCCGTGATGTCTTGAAATACCTGCAGTTGCCACTACTGTGCGCGCCGTTCGGCATTGCTGGCGCTGCTGTGGCTGCAGCCAAGGCCAAGCTTGCGCAACCCATCAAGCTGGCACTGGTGGAGAGTCTTTCGGGCCCGTTTGCAAACACGGGCGAGGCCGTGTTCCGCAATCTGCTGTGGGCGACCGAGCGGGTGAACGCGCGCGGCGGCGTGCGTCTGGCCGACGGTCTGCATGAGCTGGTGATAGAGCGCTATGACAGCAAGGGCCAGAACGAAGAGGCACTGTCGGCGCTGCGCGCGGCCATAGACAGCGGTGCACGCATCATCATGCAGGGCAACTCGTCGGCCACGGCGGCGGCGCTTCTCGACGCCATCGACAAGCACAACAGCCGGGACCCTTCGCGCCGCGTGCTGTATCTGAACTATTCGGCCGTGGACCCGGCGCTGACCAACGAGCGCTGCAGCTTCTGGCATTTCCGCTTCGATGCCCATGCCGATATGCGCATGGCTGCGCTGATGGAGGTCATCAAGGAAGACCGGGCTGTGCATAGCGCTTATCTGATCGGGCAGGACTACAGCTTTGGCCAGGCCGTGCTGCGCGAAGCAAGGCGCCAGCTTGGCGTGCAACGGCCCGATGTGCGCATCGTGGGCGACGAGTTGCACCCCGTGGGCCGCGTCAAGGACTTTGCGCCCTATGCGGTCAAGATCAAGCAAAGCGGTGCCCAGGCCGTGATCACCGGCAACTGGGGCAATGATCTGATGCTGCTCGTCAAGGCTGCGCGCGAGGCAGGCTATGAAGGGCGTTTCTACACCTTCTACGGCAATGCACTGGGCGCGCCGGCGGCCTTGGGCGATGCAGGCGTGGGCAAGGTGCTGGCAGTGGCCGACTGGCTGCCCAATGTGTCAACGGCCGAGAGCCGCGCCTTCTACCAGTCCTTCCGTCAGCGCTATCCCAGGCCGCAGGACGACTATGTGCATATGCGCATGCAGCTCATGATCGAGGCTCTGGCGCAGAGCCTCGAAAAAGCCGGCAGCACGGACACCGTCGCAGTGGCCCACGCCATGGAGCATGCCAGGGTCCAGATGGCGGGCCGCTCGGGCAGCATGCGGGCGGTAGACCACCAGTTTCAGCAATCTCTGGTGGTCGGCATGATGGAAAAAAGAGGCAGCGCAGGCGTGGACTTCGATGTGGAAGGCTCGGGCTACGGCTTCAAGGTAGTGCGCGAGATTGCTGCGGCCAGGGCAGAGATGCCTGGTCAGTGCCAGATGAAGCGCTTTTGATTGGCTGGAGAACTATCAAATCAATAGCTGCCAGCGCTTGTTGGAAATGCGCTGCAGCTCGAATGAATCTAGTTGCGTGTGGCAGAGACGGTCAGGCTGGCCAGATAGGCTTCATGTACCTCGCGCCCCAGCTCGATCACCGACAGCGCATAGAACGCTGACCAGTTGTAGCGTGTGATGGCGTAGAAGTTCTCGGTACCCGCGATGTACTCCGTGGGGCCGGAGCTGCCGTTTTTCAGCTCGATCAGTGCCAGCGGACGCTCATAGCTGTCGGCGCCCAGCACCTGTACTTCGCGTTCTGCCATCTGCGCGGCAGTGAATGTGGGGTTGATATCGGGGGCGAGCAGGGTTGCCAGATTCTCACCCTGGGCGCGCATGTCCACGGCAAAGGCCGTGGGCAGGCCCGGCTTCCAGCCATGGCCGACGAAGTAGTTGGCGACCGAGCCGATGGCATCGGTGGCGCTGTTGAACAGGTCTATGCGACCGTCACCGTCAAAGTCGACAGCGTACTTGTCCCAGCTGGTGGGCATGAACTGACCAAGGCCCATGGCGCCGGCATAGCTGCCGCGTAGCGCAAACGGGTCGCTGCCCGTGCGGCTGGCCGTGACCAGCACCTGCTCGAGCTCGCCACGGAAGTAGTCGGTGCGGGCCTGGGCGCGGGGGTGGGATTGCGGAAAGTCCAGTGCCAGCGTGGCCAGAGCATCCATCACGCGAAAGTTGCCCATGTTGCGGCCGTAAATGGTTTCCACGCCGATGATGCCGACGATGATCTCTGCGGGCACGCCGAACTGCTGCTCGGCACGCGCGAGCGCCTGGTGGTTGGCCTGCCAGAACTTCACGCCGGCGCGTATGCGCACGGGGTCGATAAAGCGGCTGCGGTATACCGTCCAGTTCTTCACAAAGGTCTTGCCGGCCGGCGTCATCAGGCGTGTGACCACAGGTAGGTTGCGCGCTTCGCTCAACTGCGCACGCACCCAGTCGACAGGCAGGTCGCGGCGGACTGCGATTTCTTCGGCCAGTTGCATGGCGTCGCCCCGACCGGCATAGGCCACGGCCGTGGCGGCTGCAGCCGTGGCTACGGCAGCCGGTGCTGCCTTGCGGACGGCTTTTTTGGCCGGTGCGGCGATGACGCTCGCAGTCAGCAGGCACAGGGCCAGAGTACTCAGTGTTTTAGCTTTGAGGTGCTTGCTGTTATTGAGGGTGATGCTCATGTTTTATTTCTTGAGGGATAGGGCCAGCGTTGCTTCCGGATGGACAGCCAGCGTCGGCGCAAAGTCTTCAGTTCGGTGGCTTCGGTGCCGGAGGATGGCGCATAGCGTAGCCTTTCCATGTCCAGCAGCCAGTCGGATAAGGCCGCAGCCAGGGGCGCGGATGCAGATTCCTTGGCCCAGCTCTCCTGCACGAGGCGCGACAGGCTGCGCGTGGAGTCGCTGGCACCGCTCGCTATGCCTGCGCGCTGCAGCCGCAGTCTGGCATCGTGTATGAGCTGGCTCCAGCCGTCGCGCTGCGGACGTGTGGCGCGGGCCCAGATCAGCCACAGCAGCGCCAGAGCGCTCAAGCTGCACGCCAGCAGGCGCAGCAGATCCGTCCAGTTTGGCGATTCGAAGCCCAGGCTCTGCAGCAGATTGAGCTGACGGCTTTGCGTGTAGTTGATCACCCACTGGTTCCAGCGGTTGTTGACGGCCTCCCAGACAGCGCGCAGCTTCTCCAGCGTGCCGGTATCGACGAAGTTGCCAACGGCGCTGGCAAAGGCGCCGGGGGGGAGCACTCAGGCGCTGGAACTGGCCGACCCGGCTGGGTGCGACAGCGCCCGTGGGGTCCACACGGACCCAGCCCCGGCCGGCAATCCAGACCTCGGTCCAGGCATGGGCATCGCTGTTGCGCACGGTCCAGTAATTGTCCACGCTGTTGCGGTCGCCGCCCTGGTAGCCGGTCACGATGCGCGCGGGCACTCCCATGCTGCGCATGAGCACGGCAAAGGCGGAGGCGATGTGCTCGCAAAAGCCTTGCTTGCTGTCAAACCAGAAGTCATCGGCGGTGTGGACGCTGTCCACCACGCCGGGCTCCAGTGTGTAGGTGTAGCCGCCGGTTTTCAGGTGCTGCAGGGCGGAGGCGATCAGCCTGTCCGTATCCGCGCCGGCGCCCGGCTGGGCGCGCAATTCGGCCTGCAAATGTTCGCCCAAAGCCCGTGTGCGCGGGTTGCTGCCGGCCGGCAGCTGCAGATAGCGCTTGAGCTCTGGAGTGAGCTGCAGCGGTCCATGACTGAAGTCGAGATGGCTTTGGGCATCGACACGCAGCACATCGGTAATCGGGCGCCAGCTCAGCCACTGGAGGCTGGAGCTCATGCGCAGCCTGCCTACCGAGGCGCCCGGCGGAATCTGCGGTTCGGTCTTGGCGGCATCCAGCAGGGTCAGCCAGCGGCGCTTGCTGGGTTCGATCAGCATCTGGTAGCGAATGGGTTCACCGCTCACGCGCAGCTGAGGCATGGTCATGGCGTCAAGCACAGGGTCGGCTTGCCAGTTGCGGCCATCGAACTGGCTGAGCACGGGGCCGCGAAAGTACAGGGTGTTGGCGGGTGGCTCCTGGCCCCCGGGAGTATCGAAGCGGATCCGCAGGGCCACGCTATCGTCGAGTGCCAGTGCGGCGACTTCGCCCACGCGCATGTTCTCGGACAGGCCCGAGCGGCCGGCCATATCGTCGGATGGCACGCCCCACAGCGGTGCCATGCGCGGAAAGAACAGAAACAGCGACACCATCACGGGCGCGCCCCAGAGCGCGAGCCAGCCCGCAGTGCGCAGAGCCTGTGTCAATGGAGGCTTGCCGGCCGTCATATGGGCGTTGACCAGGGCTGTGAGCAGGCCCATCAGCCCGAGCACCATGGCCATGGCTGTGGGCAGGGACTGCGAATAGAAAAAGTTGCTGAGCAGTACAAAAAATCCCAGAAAGAACACCACCATGGCATCGCGCCGCGCGCGCAGCTCCAGTGTTTTGAGCGCCAGAAGCATGACGACCAGGGTCACGCCGGCATCGCGGCCCACAATCGTTTTGTGCGTGGCCCAGGTTGCTCCAATGGCGATGGCCAGTACGCCAGCCAGCACCCAGCGGCCGGGCAGGGGGGCGCCGGTCAGTGCCAGGCGTGCGCGCCACAGCAACAGGGCTGCGGCAAAGGCGCTGGTCCACCAAGGTGTGTGCTGAACCTGAGGCAGCATGATCCAGGCGATGACGGCGAGCAGAAACAGCGTGTCCCGTGCATCGCGCGGCAGGGCAGTCAGGCGCTGCAGCCAGTTGCCGCCGGGGGAAGAGGCGGTTGCTTTCATGGACAGGCGGCCAATGCTTCGAGGCAGCGCGTGGTGTGCTGTACACCGCTGGCCGGTGCGATTTCCTGGCCTCCGGGCAGGCGCAGGCCCCAGGTACGGCCTTGCTGCTGAGCCATCAGCACCCAGGCGGCAAGGCGCGACAACCGCGCCTCATGGTCGGCCAGGCCGGTATGGCGCGCATCGAGCCAGAGACGGTGATGGTGGGCCATGGGCCGGTCGCGGCTGACCAGTTGGTGGCTGCCTGCGGCAAAGGACTGAGCCGCTTTCTTCCACACCACCAGCTTGAGCGGGTCGCCAGTCTGATAGCTGCGCACGCCATCGAATTCTTCACCGCTGCGTACTTGGGCGCTGCTGCGGCCGCCGGCTTCGGGGCTGGCGGCTGGCAGCGGCGGGGCATGGATTTCAGGTGCGGGATAGACCCAGACCAGGGTTTGGGGCCGCCACAGAGCCCAGACGCGAAATGCGCCCAGCGGGTAGCGCGTGAGTATGGAGATGGCGGGCAGCTCCTGCCGGCCGCGGCGCGTGGGCATGAAGCTCAGCTGCACGGAGGTGCTGCCCTGCTCGGGGATATCGACCCAGGTCCAGGCATCAGAGTGATCGGTGTTGTGCCGGGTCTTGTGCAATGCGAGGCCTATGCCCCAGCGGCGCGAGCGGCGGGCATTGTGCAGGCTGATATGCATGGGGCAGGGCGCATGGGCAAAGCAGCCGCCCGATGTGCTGCCTTGCGTACCTGCGCCACCGAGACTCAGCTGCAGACCGCGCAGATTGCCATGGCCTACAACCATGCTGGCGGCCGCGCTGCCTGCCAGCAGGAACGTGAGCAGGTAGCCCAGGTTGAGCTGGTAGTTGATGGCAGCAATCAACAGCACGATCAGCGTGGCCAGCATGGCCCAGCCCGCGCGCGAGGGCAGGATGTAGACATTGCCCTGAGTCAGCGTGAGCTGGTCGCTGCGCGGCAGACGTGCAAACATCCACTCGCGCACCCTGGCGCGGGGTGAGAGCCGCTGGAAGATATTGGAAGTCTCTGGCTGCTCGCCCTTTGATGCCGAGCGCTTCATGCTATGAAATTCATGACGAAATACATCGGCAGCATCAAGATAGCGGTACGGCTTGCATCATGGCGCGCACCTGCTCCACGGCACCACGGCCTGCATGGCCCACGGGAACCAGACGGTGGGCAATCACCTGGGGCAGTATGGCTTGCACATCGTCGGGCGCCACATAGTCGCGGCCTTCCATCAGTGCGATGGTCTTGGCCGCACGCAGCAGCGCGATGCCTGCGCGTGGTGACAGGCCCTGGGCAAACCACTGGCCGTTGCGTGTGGCGGCAATCAGGTCCTGCACATAGTCGAGCAGGGCGTCGCTGGCATGCACGGCCAGTGCTGCAGCTTGCAACTGCTGCAGCTCCTGCTGGGAGATGACGGGCAGCAGCGCATCGGCAGCGGCGCGGCGGCCGTTGCCCGCGAGCAGCTTGCGCTCGGCATCGCGCGAGGGATAGCCCAGGCTGATGCGCATGAGAAAACGGTCCAGCTGGCTTTCGGGCAACGGGAAGGTGCCCAGCTGCTCCAGAGGGTTCTGGGTGGCAATCACAAAGAAGGGGGTGGGCAGGCTGTGGGTCTTGCCTTCGGTCGTGACCTGGCGCTCCTCCATGGCTTCGAGCAGCGCACTCTGGGTCTTGGGGCTGGCACGGTTGATTTCGTCGGCCAGCAATACCTGGGCAAACACCGGCCCGGGGTGGAACACAAAAGCCTCTTGGCCGCGATCGTAGATGGAGACCCCCGTGAGGTCGCTGGGCATGAGGTCGGCGGTGAACTGCACACGTGAGAACTGCAGGCCGAAACTGCGTGCCAACGCATGGGCCAGGGTGGTCTTGCCTACACCGGGAACGTCTTCGATCAGCAAGTGACCGCCTGCCAGCAAACAGGCGACACCGTCTCTGACCTGATCCGGCTTGCCCTCCATCACCGTGTTAAGCTGACTCAAAAGCGCATTAATTGTGTTCTGTGCATGCATGGCAGAAACATATCCTAAATAAGCGATAGCGGAGACATGACTGTGGGCAAGACAGGTTATTTCACCCACCGGGATTGCTGGTTGCATGAGATGGGGCCGGGCCACCCTGAATGCCCGGCGCGGCTGGACGCGATAGAAGACAGGCTGCTGGTCAGCGGCGTGGGCGATGCGCTGGAGCGCTGCAATGTGCCGCTGGCATCATTGGCCGAGATCGAGCTGGCGCACGATCCCATGCATATTGCCGCCCTGCAGGGGCTGACCGACAGGCTGGAGCAGGAGCTGGCTGCCGGCGGGCCCGAGTACAAGCAGCTCGATACCGATACCTCCATCAACCGCCACACCTTCAAGGCCGCACTGCGCGCTGCGGGGGCCACACTGGCGGCTACCGATGCCGTGCTGGCCGGAGAACTGGAAAATGCCTTTTGCAGCGTGCGCCCGCCTGGTCACCATGCTACGCGCAACCAGGCCATGGGTTTTTGCTTTTTCAACAATGTGGCCGTGGGCGTCAAGTATGCGCTGGAGCGCCACCATCTCAAGCGCGTGGCCGTGATCGACTTTGATGTACATCACGGCAACGGCACGGAAGACATCCTGGCCGGTGATCCGCGCGTGCTGATGTGCGGCATCTTTCAGCATCCCTTCTACCCGTTCAGCGGCGACAAGGACCCGGCCTCCAATATGCTCAACGTGCCCGTGGCTGCTTATACAAAAGGCATGGACATTCGAGAGATCATCGAGATGATGTGGATTCCGCGCCTCGAAGCATTCAAGCCCGAGATGATCTTCATCAGCGCCGGCTTTGATGCGCATCGCGAAGACGATATGGGCCAGCTCGGCATGACGGAAAACGACTTTGCCTGGATCACCACTCGCATCAAGGACATCGCACGGCGTTTTTCCAAGAGCCGCATTGTTTCCTGTCTCGAAGGCGGTTACGTGATGGACCCGCTGGCGCGCAGCGTGGAAGCACATCTGCGCGTATTGGCCGATATCTAGTCCGAAAGCAGGGTGACAGCAATGAGCGATTCCTTGGTGCAACTGAGTCAGGACGAGCGCGGCGTGGCACGCATCACGTTGAGCGACGCGCAGCGTTTCAACGCCTTGAGCAGTGAAATGCTCATGGCCCTGCAGTCGGCGCTGGATGCCGTGGCCAAAAGCGAGCAGGCGCGTGTAGTGGTGCTTGCCGCCCAGGGCAAGGCCTTTTGCGCCGGACATAACCTCAAGGACATGGCAGCCCATACGGAGCTGGCTTACTACCAGCAACTGTTTGCCCAGTGCAGCCGCATGATGCTCTCGATTCAGAAGCTGCCCGTTCCGGTCATTGCAAGAGTACAGGGCATTGCAACGGCTGCAGGTTGCCAACTGGTGGCGCAGTGTGATCTGGCCGTGGCCAGCAGCGAGGCTCGCTTTGCCACCAGCGGCATTCAATACGGCTTGTTCTGCTCCACGCCCAGCGTGCCCCTGGTGCGCAACATGCCGATCAAACAGTCCATGGAAATGCTGCTGACGGGGGAGTTCATCGATGCACAGACGGCTCTGCACTACGGTCTGCTCAATCGCGTGGTCGAGCCGGAGCGGCTCGATGCTGCCGTGGAAGAGCTGGTGTCTGCCATTGTGAGCAAGCCCCGGGTGGCCATCACAATGGGCAAGGAACTGGTCTATCGGCAGCGTGAAATGGGCCTGGAGTCAGCCTATCAGCTGGCGGGTCAGACCATGGCTACCAATATGCTGGATGCCGACGCGCAGGAAGGCGCTCAGGCTTTTGCGCAAAAGCGCAGGCCTCGCTGGCGCTAAACCCTGGATTTGCGCTCCCCAGCCTTCGTTGTTGGGCAGGCAGAGCTGCGTGGATGGCGTCGTTCGCAGCGCGGAGTCTTGTGTTTTCGGCCCGTCCATTTGAACGACGAGGCGGCCTTCCGGCAGTGTTACCGTGAGGCCTATCTGGATGCAGGCATGGCACTGATGGACTCAATTCCTAGGTTTTACCCTGATTTGACCCATCTGAGACCCATGATTTCGCAAGGCTTGTGCATAAAATTGAACGGTCGTTCTTTTTTGTGCCATTCCACCTGCGAAGGCTGCTGCACAGATCTCCGGGCAGATTGTCCGGAAAATTGTGCAGAGAGTGTTGCAGTGCCGCATAAAATGAATCCAGTTTACGTAAACGTCAATGCAGTAATCATTAAGGAGCCGCAGCAATGAAGGTATTGGTCCCTGTCAAGCGCGTGGTGGACTACAACGTCAAGGTCCGCGTGAAGTCGGACGGCACGGGTGTGGACATCGCCAACGTCAAGATGAGCATGAACCCCTTTGACGAAATCGCCGTCGAAGAAGCCGTGCGCCTGAAGGAAAAAGGCGTGGTGACCGAAGTCATCGCCGTCTCCTGCGGCGTGGCCCAGTGCCAGGAAACCCTGCGCACGGCCATGGCCATCGGTGCCGATCGCGGCATTTTGGTCGAGACCGATGTCGAGCTGCAGCCTCTGGCCGTGGCCAAGCTGCTCAAGGCCCTGGTGGACAAGGAGCAACCCGGTCTGGTCATCTGCGGCAAGCAGGCCATCGACGACGACGCCAACCAGACCGGCCAGATGCTGGCGGCCCTGGCCGATCTGCCCCAGGCCACCTTCGCCTCCAAGGTCGAAGTCGCCGGCGACAAGGTCAACGTGACCCGCGAAGTGGACGGCGGCCTGGAAACCGTGGCCCTGGCTACGCCCGCCGTCATCACCACCGACCTGCGCCTGAACGAGCCCCGCTACGTCACCTTGCCCAACATCATGAAGGCCAAGAAAAAGCAGCTGGACACCTTCAAGCCCGAAGACCTGGGCGTGGAC